>PMKG01000059.1:0-8998 GCA_003157675.1 Acidobacteriota bacterium | reverse complement strand
CCGCCGCGGCCGCCCATGCCGCCGTATCCGCCACCGCCGCCGCGACCGCCCATGCCGCCACCGTAGCCGCCGTGCCCGCCACCTGTCCCGCCGCCGTAATCTCCCCGGCCGGCCGCTGGAGTGTCACTACGCTGAGGCGTCTCGAGGCCGATCCCGATGACCGCTCCCGGCCTGACGCCCAGTCCGTCGGATGAGTTGGCCTCTTTCGCGAGCGGGATGGCCAGCTCGTAGATCAATGTCCCCTGATAGTGGCCGAGCATGGCGCGGATCGGCTGAGACGGGTCGAGCACGAGCGACTTGATCTCTTCCTTTCCGGGGCCGAGCAGCTCCGCGAGGTGCAGCCGGCTGTCGGATAGCCTGCGTTTCCACAGCGCCTCCGGGTCCGGCGCCTCTCCGCCCTGCGGGTCGGCAGCTGCACCAACCGCATGGCCCATCGGGTACTGCACGCCGAGCCGCTTCCTGGAGCCTCCATCGACGTCGAACCAGACGATGAGCCCCTGGTTCAGTATGTGAAAGGCCGTCGGCGTATCCGACGTGACCAGCGCGAGGTAGAGATACTGGTCGTCGTTCTTGACGGCCATCGACAGCCGGACGTCCTTGTCGATCGACGCAAACGCCGACCACGCGGCATTGGTGCCGTCCACGACGACAGGCGCGGTTGTCCACTCGCTTGCGAGCTTCGCCTTCGAGGCGGCGCCGAGCGCTATCGAGCCGGCGGCGATCCCCGCCACGAGAACAAGGGCGAGGCTCGTCAGCCGGAGGCCGTAGGATCCATGGAGCACAGCTCGAATCATGGGAGACTCCGTATCGTAGTCGAGGGCCGGACGCGCGCGCCTGTCAGCGTCCGAGGACAGATCGGAAGGCATCTCTCTAGGTAGAGCAAACCGTGTGCCGGATAGCACCTCCGGCCGGTGTCTTTGCGGTTGGCCCGGGATCTAGGCGGGGAAGCGGTCCACGGCAGTGCCCGGCAGGCTCATCAATTGCCGGTGGATGCGTCGGGCGAGTGTCGACACCGCGCGTGCGACGTCGGGAGACAGCCCCTCTTCGATCCGGTCGATGTCCCCGACTTCGACGGCGTAGATCTCGATCGTCTCCGGCATCGGGACGCCTGCAACCCGGGCGAGGGCCAGCGCGTCCCCGACCGACACGTCGTGGGCCCCGATAAGCCGGGTGGAACCGGCGACATCTTCGGGCGTGAGGCGGTGAATCCGGCCTGGCTGGGACTCGGCCGGGGCCAGGCAGTCGATGATGATCGCCCGGGCCGCCCCGGTCAGCAGGTCGACGAGTTCGAGGCCAGCCCGCGTGCTGATGGCCACGCGAACGCCGGGCACCGGGTCGGCTTCGAGCAGGCGGGCGACCTCCTCCGCCGTGCGCAGGCCGACCGCGTCGTCGTACCTCACAGGGTTGCCGAGGCCCAGGACGACGGTGACCGGGGCGTCGCCCGGCGACGACATCATCGGGCCACCGCGTGCGCGCGGCGCGTCGCCGGGACCGGAACCGGCTGCCTCGCCTGGGCGGCTTCGCGGACGGCGACCAGATACTGGGCGACCGGCCGGAACACGAGGTGGTTCCACTTCCCGAACGGCACTTCGACGATGAGCATCGGCACCGCGATCATCAGGTGCGCGACGTAGAGCACGTAGGTTGGCCACGGCATGTCCAGCAGCCGGAAGATGTGCAGGAGGATGCCGGAGAGCGCGGTGAGGAAGAGCAGGACGAGGAACATCCAGTCGCTGACGTGCGAGAACCGGTAATACTGCTCGCGCTTCCGCAGCCGCCCGCGCATGGCGAGCAGCGTGATCCCCAGAATCGTCACCGTTCCGTAGTAGCCGAAGATCGCCGTGAAGTGGAAGTCGGCGTGCTCGCGCTGGAACCACGGGAGGAACACCACGACCAGCAGCAGCATCGTGACGTAGCCGGTGACGAGCAGGAAGTGCAGCAGCCACCTGACCAGCGTGTCGTTGTCGCACTGGAGCCAGCGCTTCTGAGTCGCGCCGTGGACGGCGATCTCGTACGCCTTGCCCGCCCAGACCGACAGCGGGACCTTGAGCTGTCCCATCCCTTTCCGGACGAACGCGACCATCCGCACGGCGTTGATGCCCAGCAGCAGGACGAGGAGTCCCGCGAGCGTCCAGTCTCCGGAGTGGACGATCCGCGTCGGCGCGAACAGGTCGAGCCTCACGTGCGCCGCCGCGCTCGCATCGATGGCCTTGAACCCGAACGGCAGACCGAGCCACCCGGGGACGACGAACAGCGCGAGCACGACGAGCGCCATCATCGCGAGCAGGCCCAACTCCCAGGCTTCCGAGAGGTACAACCGCCGCGAGAGGCCGGTCCAGTCGTACCGGCTGACGAGCCACCGCCTGGTGGCCATCATCAGCTCGCCCGGCTCCGCGTTGCGCGGGCAGGTGGAGGAGCAGGTGCCGCAGTAGTAGCAGAGCCACGGCTCCGGCGACTCGAGCAGACGGTCGGACAGGCCGACCTGCAGGTAGCGGATGATCTTCCGCGGGAAGACCGTGTCGCCCTTCGAGAGCCCGCAGACGGCGGTGCAGTTGCCGCAGCTGAAACAGCGGCCGAGCGTCTGGCCCCCGAAGGCGGCGATCTCGTTGCCGAGCGTCGGATCCACTCGATAGTGCTGCATGGTCATGCTCCGGCCAGCGTATAGAGCAGGTAACCGTTCTCCTCGGCTCCGTCGAGCACCTCGCCGTAGCGCCGCATCGCCATCAGGTGCCACATCACCTCGGGCGCGGGAATGCCGCACTCGGCGGCGAGCTGGGGCACGGTGCGGGGGCCGGCCTTGAGGGCGGCGCGGAGAGCCTTGTAGACCTTCTGCTGGTTGGCGACGTATGCCTTGAGCTCGGGCGGGATGCCGCCGCGCCGCTCGCGGAGCACCTCGATCGCGCGCTTCGGTTTCGCCGCGTTCGGCGCTGTCGTCGAATCGGTCATCGTGGCTCTCCTCGTTCGACCGTGCCTGAGCCTTGAGCCCTGAGTCTTGAGCCTGCTTGCTACGCGGCGTGCGTGCGCGTGCGCCACCGGGTTCGCGTCAAATAGTTCGCCGCCGCCATCGCCGCCTCTCCGGCCTCGACAATGGCGTCGGGGATGTCCTTCGGGCCCGCCGCCACCCCGCCGACGAACACGCCCGACATCGTCGTGAACGACGGGTTCAGCTTGATCTCCGGTGTTTCGAAGAATCCGTCGTCCGCGACGTCGAGGTCGATGACGCCCTCCGGGTGCCACCCGGGAATCAGCCCCTGGCTGAGGACGACCAGGTCGTAGCGGTGCTCGTCCACGCGACCGCCCTCGTCGAGCAGCTCGACGCGCAGGATCAGATCGAAGTTGTCCGCCTCGGTGACCCGCGCGACCTTGCCCTTGACGACCCGGACTCCCTCGCGCACCGCGCGCCGGTAGAACTGCTCATACCCCTTGCCGAACGCGCGGATGTCCATGTAGTAGAGCGTGACCTCGACGCCGTGGATGTAGTGCGTCAGCAGCAGCGCCTGCTTGAGCGCGTACATGCAGCAGACGCGGGAGCAGTAGGGCACTCCGATCGACCGGTCGCGGCTGCCGGCGCACTGTATGTATGCGATCGACTTCGGGATCTTGCCGTCGGCCGGCCGCAGCACGCGGCCGTAGGGGCCGTTGCTCGACTGGATCCGCTCCATCGCGAGCGGGTTCATCACATTCGGCAGCCGGCCGCCGCCGTATTCGACTTTCCTGCCCATTGGCAGGATGTCGAGGCCGGTGGCCACGATGACCGCGCCGACGTCCACGTGGACCGTGCGCGGCTCGGCGGCGAAATCGATGCAGGTCGTCGGGCAGACCTTCTCGCACTTGCCGCAGAAGATGCAGTGCTCGACGTCCAGGACCGCCTTCTGCGGGATCGCGTTGCCGTGCGGAATGTAGATGGCACGCCGCGCCCCGAGCCCGTAGTCGAACTCGTGCGGCACTTCGACCGGGCAGGCCAGCTCGCACTCGTCGCAGCCGATGCACGTGTCCTCGTTTAAGTACCGCGGCTTGCACTCGAGCTCCGCGCGGAACCCGGTGCCCACCGGCTCGACCTGGCGAACCTCGGTGTAGGTCTGCAGGCGGATGCGTGGATGGTGCGCCGACTCGGCCATCCGCGGCGTGCAGATGCAGCTCGAGCAGTCGAGCGTCGGGAACACCTTGTTGAGGCCGACCATGACGCCGCCGATCGACGGCGTCCGTTCCACGAGGAGGACCTCGAAACCCTGCTCGCCGAGGTCCAGCGCGGCCTGCATCCCGGCAATCCCGCCGCCGATCACCATCGCGTCGTAACGGTCTCGCATCTCCGCCATAGTTGGTGCTCCGCGGCTCTCACCTGTAGGGCGACCCTTCAGGGTTGCCTCAGGCAAGGCTGAAGCCTCGCCCTACACCCGGCGTCCTTCCTGGACCACCGTCCCGTCCGCTTCCCTCACGCGCACGACCATCGGCATCTGGCCCGGCAGGCTGTGCGTGGCACAGCCGAAGCAGGGGTCGTAGGCGCGGAAGGCCATCTCGATCATGTTCAGCACGCCCTCGGTGACCTCGCTCCCTCGCGTGATCAGGCCCTGCGCCGCCTGCTTGATCGACATGCAGATGGCGGCGTGGTTGTTCGTCGTCCCCACGACCAGGTTGGCCTTGCGGACCAGGCCGTTCTCGTCGGTGACGTAGTGGTGCACCAGCGTGCCACGCGGGGCCTCGACGATGCCGACGCCCTCGGTCGGCGTGTCGTGGGGGATCGTCCGGTAGTTCTCCGGATGCGTGAGTTCGGGATGGCGCACCAGCTCGGCGGCGCGCTCGGCCGCGTTGATCATCTCGATGACGCGCGCCCAGTGGATGGCCAGCGTCTGGTGGACCATCGTCCGGCCGCTGCGATCGCCGGTGAGCGTCTCGAAGTACTCCTCGTACGCCTCCTGGGCGAGCGGCGTGCTCATCGAATCGGCGACGTTGAGGCGCGCCTGGGGCGTCGCGCGGTAGACGCCAGACTGCTTGCCGTCGACGAATCCCCTCCACCCGACCTGCGTCAGGTAGGGGAACTTCAAGTAGGTCCAGGGCTCCACGCGCTCGGCAATGTGCTTGGCGTAGTCGCGCGGGGCGTACTTGCACAGCTCGTGGCCGTCGGGGTCGACGACGCGGACCTTGCCGTCGTAGAAATTCGTGCGGTTCTTGTCGTCGACGAGCCCCATCGAGTAGGTCCGGTGGCAGTAGGGCCCGTTCAGGATCAGGTCGACGTACTGCGGGTTGGCCAGCACCTGCTCGCGCAGCACGACGAGCGTGAAGCGGGAGAAGTCCACCATCGCGCGGGCGATTTCCTCGAGCCGGTCGCGCTCCTGCGCCGTGATCGGCTTGGAGACGCCGCCCGGGATCGCGTTCTCCGGGTTCGCGGGCCGGCCGCCGAAGATGGACGCGGCCTCGTGCCCCCACTTCCTGGCCTGGATGACCTTCCGGCCCACCTCGACGCCGAGCTTGCGGATGACGCCGATCAGGTTGCGCTCGGCGGGGTCGCTCGTGGGGCCCATCACGAAGTCCGGCGCCGCGAGCGCGTAGAAGTGCGTGGCGTGGTCGGTGACGTAGAAGATGTCGTACTGCAGTTCCCGGATGAGGCGCGCCGTCAGCGGCAGCGAGACCTTGTAGACGGCGTCGCAGGCTTTGGCCGACGCCATCAGGTGCGCCTCCGGGCAGACGCCGCAGATGCGCGGCGTGATCCGGGGCATCTCCTCGACGGGGCGCCCCTCGCAGAACTTCTCGAACCCGCGCAGCTCCGGGATCTGGAGGAAGCAGTCGGCGACGTTCCCCTCGGCGTCGAGGAAGATGTCGATCTTGCCGTGCCCCTCGAGGCGCGTGATCGGGTCGATGCTGATCCGCCGGCCGGAGCTCGTGGCGGGTGGTGGCGCAATCGTCATCGTGTGCTCCTCGTCCGCCGTTACCGATGGGCCTTGAGGGCGCTCGACGCCAGGCTGAAGCGATAGAACGTGCCGGTCGGGTCGGCGATCTGGTCGACGATCTCTCTCGCCTGTTCCTCGGTCGTCGCGTCGATGAGCGATCCGATCGCGCTCAGCATCGCGGTGCCCTGGTCGCGCGCGGCGCCGGAGGCGCCGTAACAGCCGCGGCAGGCCAGCTCGGCCTTCGTGCAGAGCGCGCCGCAGCCGCTGCGCGTTGCCGCGCCCATGCAGACGTAGCCCTGCTCGAGCAGGCAGAGGTTCGGCTCGGGGACCGAGAGGTGCGGCCGCCTGAACTCGCTGATGCGCGTCTTGCGCTTCTCCCGGTGGCACTCGTCGCACACCGACTTGCCGTCGCAGCCGACGCGGACCTCGTCGTTACGGGCCGGCACTTCGCCGGCCGCCACCGCCTGCAGGACCTTCCAGACCTGGTCGCCGACGGGCGGGCAGCCTGGCATCTGGTAATCGATCGGGACGATGTCAGCGAGCCGGAGCACCTGCGGGTAGAAGCGGGGCAGCGTCAGCTCGCCCTGCGGCGTCGGCCAGGCCGGCTGAGGCGTGGTCTTGTTCGGGTTCTGCAGCGTCGGGTTGCTGTGGAAGACGGCGTCGTAGATCTCGGCCGACGACTTCAGGTTGGCGAGCGCGGGGATGCCGCCGTCCATCGCGCACGCGCCGTAGGCCACGAGCGTGCGGCTCTTCAGCCGGAGCAGGCGGGCGATCTCCTCTTGCTCCGAGCTGCGAATGGCGCCGCTCGACAGGCAGACGTCGATGTAGCCGTCGGGGTAGCCGGCGAGGGTCGCGTACTTGAAATCGGTCACGCACGGCCAGAAGACGATGTCGGCGACCTCGATGAGCTCGAGCAGATGCTCGGCGATCTCGAGCACCGAGATGTCGCAGCCGCCGCAGCTCGACGCCCAGTACATGCCGATCCGGAGCTTGCCCGGCTGTCGAGGGCGGGTCTCCATCGTGGCGGTCATGCCGCGCCTCCCCAGGGGTGCAGGTCCTGCCCGTGTCCGACACCGCGCTGGCGCATCCGCCCGGGCCAGTCGAGCGGTCCGACCTGCCGCACCTGCTCGGTCACCTGGCGGACGAGCCGCGCGAACTTCTCGCCTTCGGCCGCCGACACCCATTCATGCACGAACCGCTCCGGCTCGATCCCGAAGTCCTGGAGCACCCGCGCGACCATCGGCATGCGCGCCATCGTCTTGTGGTTGCCGGCGATGTAGTGGCAGTCGCCGATGTGGCAGCCGCAGACCATGACGCCATCGGCGCCGCGGGCGAAGGCGGACATGATGAGATCGGGGTCGATCCGCCCGGAGCACATCACGCGGATGATGTCGACGTTGGCGGGGTACTTGAGCCGGGCCGTGCCGGCGTTGTCGGCGCCCGTGTACGAGCACCAGTAGCAGAGAAACGCGATGATCCGCGGCTCCCACGGCTGGGGCGGCGGAGCCGTCTCAGGCGTCGTCACCTGTTCGACCTCGGACATGACACCCCCCGGGCCTGCGGGCGTTCGGTCTCCCGCACGCCGTCACACACCGAGCAGCACATCGAGTTCTGCGGCCACCTGCCGGTCGTTGAAGCCGGCCTGCTGGATGGCGGCGCTCGGGCAGGTAGCGGCGCAGGTGCCGCAGCCGGTGCAGAGCGCCTCGCTGACCACGGCCAGCCCGCGCGCGTCGTCGCGCGTGATCGCGTCGTAGGGGCAGACGGTGAGACAGGTGCTGCACCCGGTGCACGCCTCTTCGTCCACGCTCGCGATGAACGGGTCCATCTCGACCTGGCCCTGCGCGATCATCGCGGCCGCCTTCGAAGCGGCTGCCGACGCGGCCGCGCACGCCTCGGTGATGTCCATCGGTCCCTGGCAGCAGCCGGCGAGGAACACGCCCGACACCGCCAGCTCGACGGGCCTCAGCTTGGGGTGCACCTCGAGCAGGAAGCTGTCGTAGCCGACCGCACACGAGAACATCGTCACGAGTTCGGAGATGTCGTGCGGGACGACGCCGGTGGCCAGTACCAGCAGGTCGAGCGGCACCTCGATGGGCAGGCCATCGGTCAGCAGGTCCTTCGTGCGCACGACCACCGGCCACTGGCCCGTCCGGTCCTTGTCGACGCGCGGCGGATGCTGCGGGCTGTAGCGGACGAACAGCACGCCGCGCTCGGAGGCCTTCTCGTAGTACTCCTCGTGGCCGCGGCCGTAGGTCCGCATGTCCTGATAGAACGAGACGATCTGGGCGTGCGGGAACCGCTCCTTGATCGCGACGGCCGCGTGCATGGCGGCGGTGCAGCAGGTGCGGGCGCAGTAGTCCTTGACCTTGCCGTCGGGCTGCGGCGCGTTGACGCCTTCGATTTGCCGGGCGCCGACGCAGTGGAGGAACCCGATCCGCATCGGCTTCTGGCTGTCGAGCGGCAGCGCCCCGGCGGTCGGTCCCTCGGGGTCCAGCATGCGGTGCAGCTGCTGGAGCGTGATCACCGGAGGGAAGATGCCGTAGCCGTACTCGCCGAGCAGCGGCTCGTACGGGTCGTAGCCGGTGGCCAGGACGATGACGCCCGAGTGCAGCGTCAGCTCCCGCGGCTGGGCATTCAGGTTGATCCCCTTGCCGCCCACGGCCGCCATGCACTTGCCGCACTTCGTGCAGGTGTGCCAGTCGATGGCCGGGATGGGCGGGTAGCAGCCCGGGTAGGGCATGTAGATCGCCTTGCGGCGGCTGAGCGCGAAGTCGAACTCGCTGATCGTCTCTTCGGGGCAGGCCGCGATGGCGTTGCCCGGGTAGGTCAGCCGCTCGTCGACGCCGCGGGGGTCGACCGTGATCTTCGTCTTGAAATCGCCGACGACCCCTTCCGAGTCGATCACGTGCGCGCCGGTCAGGATCGTCACCAGGGGGTGCTTGACGACGTCGCGCACAAGGTCGCACAGCAGCGGGCGCGCCTCCTCGCCCGTCGGGAACACGTTCCAGAGCTGCGCCATCCGGCCCCCGAGGAACGGCCGGTTCTCGATGAGGGTCACCTTCATGCCGCGCTCGGCCAGGTCACGCGCCGCCATCAGGCCGGCGACGCCGCCG
>PMKG01000003.1 GCA_003157675.1 Acidobacteriota bacterium | reverse complement strand
CTCTTCAGTAAAGGTCAAACCGACGAGGCGATCCACCAATATAGGGAGGCCATCCGCCTCAAACCGGATTTCGCGGATGCCCACAACAACCTCGGCTCTGCTCTTGGCAGCAGGGGCCAAACCGATGAGGCCATCCACGAGTTCCAGGAAGCCGTCCGCCTCAAACCGGATTACTCGGAAGCCCGCTACAACCTCGGCACCGCCTTTCTCATCAGAGGCCAAATCGACGAGGCCATTCACCAATACCAGGACGCCATCCGCCTGAAGCCGGATGACGACGATATCCGCAAGAATCTCGCCCGCGCACTGGAATTGAAGAAGGCTCCAGCGGCGCGGTGAGCCAGGGACGGATGCAGGAACAGGGCTGGAGGCTCGCGACCTGCGGCTTGTGGCCGTGACCGGGACCGTGTGTAGGGCGGGCCTTCAGGCCCATCTTGGACACTTTGGAGGCCGCCGACCGCCTCTGTTCGCAAGAATGCGCCTGTTTTGTTGATCTGACAGGGTTGGCCGCCGAAATGTAGTGTCACGTCTATGGCTAGATATGGCTTGCATATCAGCCATTGACGTGTATATTACGGATGACACATCTCAGGGAGGCACCCCGTGTTCATCCGCACGCAAACCAACGGCTCCCGGACTTACCTGCTCCTCGTGGAAAACGAGCGCGTCGAGGGTCGCTTGGTCCAGCGCGTGCTCCATCGGTTCGGTCGACTCGATGAGTTGCGGGCGACCGGGCAGCTCGATGCGTTGATCCAGAGCCTCGGACGGTTCGCCGAGAAAGTCGTCGTGCTCGACGCCCATGCGAAGGGCGAGACCCTGGCGACCGAAACCGTCACTGTGGGGCCTGGCTTGGTGTTCGATCGCCTCTGGCGCGAGACGGGAATTCGCGACGTGCTGGGCGCCGAGTTGGCGACGCGTCGCTTCGGCTTCGGCGTCGAGCGGGCGATCTTCCTCACGGTGCTCCACCGGTTGATGGCCCCGGGCAGCGACCGCGCGGCCGAGCGGTGGCAGGAGGACTACCGCGTGCCGGACGCCGAGCCGCTGAGCCTCCATCAGTTGTATCGCGCCATGCGGTGGTTGGGCGCCGCGTTGCCGAAGGCCGACCAGACCGGCGCGACCCCGTTCGGCCCACGGACGCGGAAGGACCGGATCGAGGAAAGATTGTTTGCGCGCCGGCGCGACCTCTTCAATCAGCAGCTCCAGCTCGTCTTCTTCGATACGACCTCGATCTACTTCGAAGGCGCCGGCGGAGAGACCGTCGGGCAGTACGGACATTCCAAGGATCATCGTCCCGACCTGCGCCAGATGGTGGTCGGCGTCGTCCTCGATATGGATGGGCGCCCGGTGTGCAGCGAGCTGTGGCCCGGGAATACGACCGACGTGAAAACGCTGGTGCCGATCGTGGAGCGCCTGCAGCAGGTCTTCCAGGTGAAGGATGTCTGCGTGGTCGCCGACCGCGGCATGATCAGTGACACGACGATCGCCGACCTCGACGACCGCGGGTGGTTCTACATTCTCGGCGTCCGGATGCGGAGCTCGACCGAGGCGCGCGAGGTGATCGCGGATGACCGCCGGTTCACCACGCTGGTCGGCGCGCGGACCACCAGTCACGATGCGGCGCCGCTCCAGGTGAAGGACGTGACCATCGACGACCGACGGTATGTGGTCTGCCGCAATGACGAGGAAGCGCGCAAGGACGCCCATGACCGCGAGGCGATCGTTGCGGCGCTGCGCACCGCGCTCACGCACGGGGACAAGGCGCTCGTCGGCAACAAGGGCTACCGCCGCTTCCTCAAGACGCCGGGCCCACACTTTGCGCTCGACGAGGCCCGTATCGAGGACGATGCGCGCTTCGACGGCCTCTGGGTCCTGCGCACCAACACCACGCTGGCCGCGCGCGATGTCGCGATCGCCTACAAGCAACTCTGGATGGTCGAGACGATCTTCCGGACGATGAAGTCGGTGCTGGAGACCCGGCCGATCTATCACCAGCGCGACGACACGATTCGCGGGCACGTCTTCTGCTCGTTCCTGGCGCTCGTGCTCCGCCAGGAGTTGCAGCGCCGCCTGGCGGCGAAAGGCTGGCGGCTTGAATGGGAGCACCTCGTGCACGACCTCGACGCGCTGCACGAAACCACCGTCACGCTCGAGGAGCGCCGCTACATTGTGCGGAGCCAGGCCAAGCGGACCGTCGGGAAGGTCTTCCAAGCCTGCGGCGTCGCCCTGCCGCCGGCGCTCCGGTCACTGCCGGCCTCCAGCCCCTCACCCCCAGGGTAGGCGTGTCACTACACTTTTTGAAACGCTGTAAGTGTCTGTCACCACAGCACTTCACTTTTCAAAGTGTCCAAGATGGGTTTGAGTTCGGGCCATATGTGACCGACGACAAACGCTATCTGTTCTATTCGAGTTCCTCCGATTTCACCCGGGTCGATGTCTATTGGGTTCGATTCGACAGTCTGCTGGAGACGCTGAGGAAACGATAGAGCGGTCTCCAGCGAACAGCGTTGAACGTCTCGTTCGGCGACGGCGCTCACTCCGCGCGGAGCGCGCGGACGGGGTCGATCGCCGACGCACGGCGTGCGGGCAGGAACGCTGCCAGGGCGGCGACGGCCAGCAGGCCCGCTGCCACGACCGCGTAACTGAAGCGGTCGAACGTCGTCACTCCGACGAGCACGCTGGACAGCACCCGCGTCGCGGCGAGCGCCGCAGGAATCCCGATGGCCAGTCCGAGGCCGGCCAGGAGCAGCGCTTCGCCAAGTACCATGGAAATGATCCGTCCGCGGGCGGCGCCGAGCGCCACGCGCACGCCGATCTCGCGGGTGCGCTCGGACACCGATTGCACGATGACCCCGTAGAGGCCGATGACGGCGAGCAGCAGCGCCATGCCGGCGAACAACCCGATGAGGGCGAAGCGGAACCGCTGTGGCGCCACCACATCGGCGCGCAGGGCCTCCATCGTCTGCAGATCGTCGACTGGCAGATCCGGATCGGAGGCGTGCACGGCTGCCCTGACGGCCGGCAGCGCGTCCTCCGGCGGACCCGCCGTTCGAACGACGAAGGAGAGCTCATTGGCCGTCGAGGAGGCGAACGGCAGATACACGACGTCCGCCGGGCCGCGTTCCGGGCCTCTGTACCTGACGTCGCCCACCGCGCCGACGACCGGATAACTCTTCTCGTCGATCCGCAGAAACTGGCCGACTACGTCGGCGCCCGCCGCCGCAGCCTGCCGTCGCGCCACCGAACGGCTGACCACCGCCGCCGGCGCGGAGGCGGCGTCCCGATCGAAGGCCCGTCCGGCTTCGATCGGGACGCCTGCCGCCTCGAAAAAGCCCGGACTCACGCGATTCACTCCCACGTCCCTCGCTCGTTCGTCCGCGGGTCCAGGGCCAATGGCGATCCGGACCTCGGGGAGCCAGGACAGGATGGGCACCGATTCGGCGGCGCCGGCGGCCGTCACGCCCGGGATCCCCCGCAGCCGCGTCAGGACGGCTTCGGCGAGCGCCAGCCGGGCCGCCGCCGTCGGGTGTCTCTCGGCGGAAGGAGCGAGGCGAAACGTCAGCGCGTGGTCCGGCCGCACGCCGAGGTCGACGTCGGCGAGACCGACGTAGGTGCGGCCGAGCAGACCGGCTCCGACCAGGAGGACCGTGGCGAGTCCGATGTCGAGCGTCACCAGCCCTCGCCGGAGCAGGCGGGCGCCAGCCGTCGTGGCCTGTCCCTGGTGGTGCCTGAGCCAGTCGGGAAGCCAGCTCCCGCAGTCGCGGCCGGTGGCGTACCACGCAGGGGCGATGGAGGCCAGCAGGCCGGCCACGAGCGAGGCGGCGACGGCGAACGCCAGCACCGCGCCGTCGATCCGGACCTCCTCGATACGGGGGAACATCGCGGCTGGCATCGTCGCCACAAGCGTGGTGACCGTCCACACGGCGAGCAGCAGGCCCACCGCGCCGGCGGCGGTCGAGAGCAGCAGGCTTTCGATCACCATCTGTCGAATGATCCGCCACCGTCCGGCGCCGAGCGCCATGCGCACCGCCAGTTCGTGGTGCCGGCCCGTCGCCCGGACGAGCAGGAGGTTCGCGACGTTGACGCAGGCCATCAGCAGCACGCACGCGATGGCCGCGAACAGTGTCAACAGCCCGCTGCGCGCCCCGGCGGCGGTCTCGACCACCTCGTCCGCAAGGGACGCGACGTTGACGCCGGAGGTGCGATAACGCCCGGTATCGGCGGAGTAGCGGCGCATGACGGACGTCAACTCTGCCTGCGCAGCCGCCCTGGTGACGCCCGGCTTGAGCCTCGCGACACCCAGCAGGATCGAGAAAGGCGCCCCGGGGGCGAACTCGTGCGACATCGGCGTATAGAGCGCGGGCAGCCGGGAGCCGTACTGCAGCGGGATGCGCGCGTCGGGTCCGAGGACGCCGACGACCGTGTGGGGCCGGCCGTCCACCCGGATCGAGCGCCCGACGATCGTCCGATCCGCTCCGAAGGCGTCGCGCCAGAATGCATGGCCGAGCACGACGACCTCGTCGCGGCCGGGGACGTCCTCGCCGGCGGCGAACGCCCGCCCCAGCAACGGGCGCAGGCCGAGCACGCGGAAGAACGACGCCGTCGTCACCGCGCCGCTGACGCGACGCGGCTCGCTTCGCGTCGCGACCGTGAAGCTGCGGTCGCGAAAGCCGGCCACGTCCTCGAACGACGTGGAGCCACGGCGCCAGACATCGAGTAGCGAATTGGCCACGAAGATGCGGCCGGACACGCGGGCATCCATCTGCTTGTCGGCGGCGCAGGGATTCCGCGGTCTGGTTGCCCACAGTGCGACGAGGCGGTCCGGTTCCCGATATGGCAGGTCCCGTAGGAGCACCGCTTCGACGAGCGAGAAGATGGACGTGGTGAGTGCGATGGCGAGGGCGAGCGTGACGATGGCGACGGCGGTGAATCCCGGGCTCCGTCGAAACGACCGGACGGAATGGCGAAGCTCCTGCCATACCGCGTCGAACCAGAAGGCCTGCTGGTCGCGTACGGCTTCCTTCGTTTGATCGACGCCCCCCAGCCGCAGGCGTGCGGCCCGACGGGCCTCGGCCGCCGACAGTCCGCCCGCGACGTAGTCGTCGGCCAGCATGTCGAGGTGTGCCTGGAGTTCCGCGTCGAGCTGCCGCTCGAGCGCCGGGCGGCGAAGACGCTGGAGCAGGCGGCCGAGCACCATGCGGAGACGCGCCATCCGGACCTCCGAGGGGAAGGCTACTTCGCCTCCAGGAACCGGGCCATCATGGCCGTCGTGCGCTCCCAGCCGGCCGCTTCGCGGGCCAGGTGCCTGCGGCCGGCCGCCGTCAGGGAGTAGAACCGCGCCCGCCGGTTGTTCTCCGACGTGCCCCACGCGGACCTCACCCAGCCCTGCTGCTCCAGCCTGACGAGGGCGGGGTAGACGGTGCCGTGGTTCAATTCGAGGCCGTTGCCGGCGAGTTGTTCGACCCGTCGTGCGATGCCGAACCCGTGGAGCGGGCCGAGCATCTCGAGCGTCCTCAGCACCATGAGGTCGAGGGTGCCTTGCAGGACTTCCGGTTTGGATGGTGGCACGGCGTCCTCCGTCGGCGGTTCGATCCGGATACTCGTCCGGACGGTCCGCACCTGTTGATAGACAACAGAAGCCTAGCCCCTCTGCTATTGGATGTCAATAGGGCCGCGTTCCTGAACGAGCCCGGACCTCGACCCGGCCGGTGGCTCCGTCGGGTGCCAGAAACGTCCGCAGGTCTGCTAAGGTGATCCGGTGCGCGCACGCCTCACCGCTTTCGTCGTCGGCCGGCCGATCCTCTTCGGCGCCGTGGCCGTCGCGGTCACCATCGTCTTGGCCCGGCTGCTCAATTACGTCTATCCCCGAACGCACCTGCCGCTGATTCCCGGCATGCGCCTCCACCACTACGTCCTCGGGATCTTCATCCTCACGATGGCCGGCTACCTGGCGCTCCTGTTCAAGGGATCCCGCGCGACGCTGTGGATCGCCCTGCTCTATGGGCTCGGCGTCGGCCTGACGTTCGACGAGTTCGGTTTCTGGTTCAATCCTCCCCGCGCGGCCATGCCGCGAAGCGCTCGCTGGGAATACACGGGCGTCGTCGTCATCCTGTCGTTCTTCCTGGTCACCGCCCTGTTCCGGCGCCTGCGCTCGAGGCGGCCGCCTTCCTGAACTCAGCCGCACCGCTTCGCCGCCGGCGCCTCACGTCACCGACGGCAGGCCGGCATGGGGAGGACTCTCTGCTCTACCGAACGACCGCGTCGATCTTCGGCGCGACGGGCGCCGGCTGCCTGCGCGAGCGCATCCACGACAGGATGCGTCGCGACGCGCGCTGTGTGCCGACGAGAAGGACCAGGCCGAGGGCGAGCGCCACCGGGATCACCCAGTAGCCGAACGGGTGGGCCTCGGTGCCGGGCGGCAGCCCGAACTCGGCGCCGGCTCCGACGAACGCGCCGTTGCGGGTGAACACGCCGACGTTGTTCGGGAAGATCACCTTGACGACGGCGACCGCCAGGAACGACACGCCGGTCGTCCAGCCGACGAACACGAGCGTCGCCCACATGAAGCCCACGACCGACGTCGTGGCGGCGTTCCAGAGCGCCCGGACCGTTGGCACGAAGCGGCCGGTGGTGACCGCCTCGTCCAGCGTCATCTCGTGCGAGTACGCCTGCGCGACCCGGAGCGGCGTCCCCAGCTCCATCAGCACGCGTTCGACGGCCGCGCGTTCGTCCGGCAACGCCTCGACCTGGTCGAGGCGCTCGCGGATGTGCGACTCGACCTCGCGCACCGCGTCGGAGGTCACCTCGGCCGGGAGGAAGGACCTCAGCGACCGTTGCAGCACGTAGAGATACCCTCGGACGCGCGATTCGCCGACCTCAGAGAGTTTCATGGTTGTTCTCCTCCGCTGCGCTCATCAGCCGATCGAGCTTCGCCGCGAAGCTCTTCCACGACGCGACCATCTCGTCCAGCCGTTCCCGACCTCGTGAGGTCAGCTGGTAGTACTTCCGAGGATGAACCCCGGTGTCTCGCCAGTCGGCCGCAACCAGCCCGTCACGGCTCAGCCTGGCCAGGATCGGGTAGATCGTTCCCTCGGTGACGACCAGGTCGGTGAACTCTTCGAGGTGGCGGATGATCTCGAGCCCGTACCGGGGCTCGCGGGTCAGGCTGAGCAGGATCGCCAGTTCCAGCCCGCCTCGGCGGAGCTGTTCCTGCCAGCTTTCTGAGCCGCCCCTGCCGTCATTCCGGTTGGTCGTATCTGCCATGGGAACCTCCGCGAAGACTTGTGTCACCAGAAGTCTTGCGTCACAAGGTATGACGGAGGTCAAGGTGCGGAAGTTCCGAGCAATGCTGATAGGGCGTCAGACCGTCGGGCTGGCTCCCGTCAGTCTCACGACCCAGACGACGAGGGAGAGCGCGATGCCAGCGGCAAGCAGCGCGTTGCCGAGGCGGCCGCGGAGCGCCTCCTGGATAGGCTGGCCGCGATAGGCCTCCGCGGCGGACCACAGCATCCACACGAAGAGCGCCAGCGCCAGAAACGGGCCGGCCGGATGGTAGGCGAGGCTCTGCGCAAAGTCGCCGCGGACCGCGTAGCACAGGGCCCGCGTCAACCCGCAGGCGGGACACGGCCGACCCGTCAGGAGCTTGAATCCGCACACGTCGAACGGCAGCGGGCGACTGGCGTCGGCGAACCTGGCGCCGACGAGCAAGGCCGCGAGTGCGCCGGCCTGCCAGGTCTTGGCCCGCCGCCGCCCGG
The DNA here is from genome assembly GCA_003157675.1 of Acidobacteriota bacterium. Lineage (GTDB taxonomy): Bacteria > Acidobacteriota > Vicinamibacteria > Vicinamibacterales > Fen-181 > FEN-299. Next base: position 19,334 of record PMKG01000003.1, on the reverse strand, counting down.
AATCGAGCAGCCGCGGAGGGACGCCCGTCACGGCGTCGTCGCGGCCTGTCTTGCCTGCAGGAACCTGTAGGCCAGCGCGATCGCGGTGAAGATCACCGGGTAGGCCACGAAGATGCCCACGAGGCACGCCAGCACCCCCAGCAACCCCACCACCAGGCACGCCAGCAGCAGGCAGAACAGCTCCCAGCGATAGCCGGCCGTGAGCTTCGCGCTCGCCTCCATCGCGGGCCAGAAGTCGAGATTCGTCTCGGCCATGACGAGATACACGAACATCCACATGATCGTCAGGATGATCCCAGGGACGATGCAGAAGATCGTGCCGATGCAGATGAGGATGCCCATGACGAGCATGGCGAGGAACGCCTGGCCGAAGCGATCGAACCCCTCGAACATCATGCCAATCGTCGGCGGCTTCCCGGCGATGAGGCCGAGAATGGCGCGGCTGATGCCGACGTAGATGGCGCCGCCGATGATGAAGAACACGCACGCGCCGAGGTAGGGGACCGCGCCGATCGCGGTCATGATGAAGAAGATCGCCGCGAGCGGCAGCCAGTGCGGCTTCACCAGTTCCCATGCCTGGCCGATGAACTGCCACGACCTGAACTCGGTCGGGAGCGCGGTCGACGTGACGAAGGGCGGAAACGCCATCGGTGGCGCGGGCGCGAAGGCGACCGCCAGCTCGGGCAGCGTCTCGGCCGCGACCGGCTCGGCGGCGCCCTTGCGGATGAGCGTCGCGCGGAGCACACGGCCTTGCCGCACCCATTCGATGAGTCCCGGCAGGTCCACGGGTCCGTACTCTTTCCCATCGCTCGACACGACGAAGTACTGGTCCATGAGCAGTGCCCTCCAGATGGGCCAGACTCTAGCCGAGACGGCCAGTCGGCGCAAGGCCGCACCGCCGGACCGCGTAAGCGCTTTCGGGCGTCATAAGAGAAAGGTGTCACCGCGCAGGTATGCGGCGTGCGACGGGCTTCATCATGAACCGCAAGACCTGGCAACTGATCGGCAGCGCGATGGTCATGGCGTGCGGCGCGCTCGTGGCCGCGCCCGCGTTGATCGGCGGCACGAACCGGCTCACCGTCGTGCCGGAGTCCAGCAGCGTCACCATCAAGGTAGGCAAGACCGGCGCGCTGAGTTTCGCCGGACATACGCACGAGATCCTGGCTCCGGCAGTCAGCGGGACCGTGATCGTCGACGAGGCCGATCCGTCGCGGTCGAGCGTGTCGCTCGAATTCAAGGCGGCCTTCCTGCGGGTGAGCGGCGTCGGGGAGCCGCCCGCCGACGTGCCGAAGGTGCAGGAGACGATGCTCGGTCCTCGGGTGATCGACGCCGCGCGGTTCCCCATCGTGTCGTTCCGCTCGAGCCGCGTCGTGGTCGTGGCCCGGTCCGCCGACGGCGCCGATCTCCGGATCGAAGGCGAGGTGACGCTGCACGGCGTCAAGCGGGCGCTGACGCTTCCGGTGCACGTGACGCTGGCCCCCGACGGGACGATGACCGCGCGAGGCAGTTTCCAGGTCCGGCAGTCCGAGTACGGCATCAAGCCCGTGACCGCGGCCGGCGGCGCCGTCCGGGTGAAGGACGAACTCGACGTGCGCTTTGTGTTGACCGCGGGGCGGTAGGGGCGGCGCTTCGTCCACGGCGCCCTCTGACATATCATCTGCCGCAAGCGCTCACAGTTGTGGAGCAGGCATGCGGCTGGTTGTTCCGAAAAGAGTGTCGGCCTACCTCGCGGATCCGCGCATCCTGCTGGGCCTCTACCTGCTCGCGGCCGCCGTCGTGGCCCTGCACAAGATGGCGCTCGGCGGCTTCGAAATGGGCGGCCGGATCTACCCGCCCTACCAGAACTACATCGCGTTCAGGAACGCATTCTTCCACCTGCTGGCGCGCCAGGATCTCTACGCCGCGTTCCCGATGGGGCAGCAGGCCGACCTCTTCAAGTACACACCGACCTGGGCGCTCTTCATGGCGCCGATCGCGGCTCTTCCGTACACGGCCGGCGCGCTGGCCTGGAACATGCTCAACGCCGGCGCGCTCTTCGCCGCGGTCCTGTGGGTGCCCACGGTCAGTCGGCGGGCGAGGGTCTGGATCCTCTGGTTCGTCTTCCTGTCCCTCGTCACCTCGATGCAGAACGCGCAGAGCAACGGCCTGATGGCCGGACTCATGCTCGGCGCCTTCGCTGCGAGGGAACGCCAGCGCCCGGCGGTGGCCGCGCTGCTCGTGATGGTGGCGGCGTTCGGGAAGCCGTTCGGGCTCTTCGCCGTCCTGGCGTGCCTCTCGCAGCCCGGACTGAGGCGGTTCCTCGCTTGGGTGGTCGTCTGGGGGATCGCGCTGCTCCTCTTGCCGCTGGTCGTCGTCTCTCCCGGGTACCTGACGTTTCTCTATCGAAGCTGGTTCGACCTGTTGCAGCACGATCACGCCACCAAGGCGGGACTGTCGGTGATGTCGTGGCTCACGGCCTGGTTCGGCCTGACACCGCCGAAGGACCTGGTGATCGCGGTCGGCGGCCTGCTGCTGCTCCTGCCGCTGGCGCGGCCGTCGCGGCTCGACGACGCCATCACGCGGACGGGGCTCATCGCGTCGGTGCTCGTCTTCGTCGTGATCTTCAACCACATGGCCGAGTCGCCCACCTACGTGATCGCCGTCCTGGGCGTGGCGCTGTGGTATTTCAGCCGGCAGCCGACGCGGCTCGACACCGCGCTCGTCGCCACCACCTTCGCGCTGACCTGTCTCGCGTCCACCGATCTCATCCCGCTCTCCGTGCGTACGCGCGTCGTCGCGCCCTTCATGCTGAAGGCGGTGCCGTGCATCGCGGTCTGGGTGAAGCTCCAGTACGACCTGCTCCTGCGCCAACCCTAAAGGGTCGGCCTACACACGAGGGCTCAAGACTCGAGACTCACGGCTCAGGACTACACGACCGTGTGTAGGGCCTTCAGGCCTGCCGGGGATCACGTCCGTGTGTAGGGCGGGCCTTTAGGCCTGCCGGTCGGCGACGAGCCTGAACTCCCATCCGCAGTCTCCATCGGCGCCGGGGTCGGGCGGGCAGGACAGGCACCTGGTCACGATTCGAGGGTCGACCGTGCGCGCGAACGTCTCGAACTCGACCTCGCCGACGCTGCGGCACGGAAAGTCGGGGAGCCCCTTGCGCCGCCTTGTCTGCTGAACGCGGCAGGTCTCCATGAAGAAGCGAAGGACGTCTCCCTCCGGGGACCGCTCGACCCGCGAGGGATTGACGAAGCTGTACATCCGGTAGGAGAGGGCCTGTTGAAGGGCGTCGAGGCCGCCGCCTGTCGGAATGGCGAACGCCTCCATGATCCGCCGCGCCTCGGCTGCGGCAAACCGGCGCCACGAGGCGGCATCGAGCTCGATCGCCGCCTCCATGCCGTACCGCTCTTCCGCCGCCAGGAACCAGCAGCCGTCGTGGGTCAGCCAGTTCTTCGCAAATGCGTCGAGCGCCCGGAAGAGGCCGGCGCGGTCGAGCGACGCGAAGGCCGGTGGCGCGGGTACCGCGGGCGGCGCTTCGAACACGGCGATACGGTGGAACCGATCTCCGGAGATCTTCAGCTCCGCCATGCCGAGGCCGCCGCAGAAGCCGCGCGCCCAGTCCATCGTCACGGGCCCCTCGGGGTGCGTGTCTCCCTCGGCCGCGTGGATGCGCGCCGCCATCTGGAACCCCTCGGCCGAGAAGTCCGCGAGCACGATCCGGCCGCCGGGTCTGACGACGCGTTGCGCTTCGGCCAGAATGGGGCCGCCCGCATCGAGGTGGTGGAGGACGTCGACCGCCACGGCGCACCCGAAATGGCCGGCCGGGAACGGCAGCCTCGCCGCGTCCGCGATGCGGAAGACGATACGCCGGCGCAGGACGGCGTCGGCGGTCAGGGACTCGGCGACCTGCTGGTCGTTCGCGTTGGTGTCCACGCTGACGACGTCGAAGCCGCGGGCGGCGAGCGCGCGGGCGGTGAGGCCCATACCGGTGCCGACGTCGAGGATCGGGCCCTCGATCGGGCCGGCCTCGTCGAGGATGAACTCGGGGGCGCCGAACCGGTCGTAGCCCTCCGCCTCGAACTGCGCCGTGCGCTCCGCGAAGCGCACCTTCTGTCTCTCGAGGGCTTCCAGCGTCAGCGGCATTCACGTTCCTCCCTCCGGCCATTCTCCATCGGTTGGCCGGCCGGTGTCGATCCGTGCCCGACCCGGGCCCGTCGGAGGAGGCGTCGGGGCCCGACTTGTGAGATCCTGCATGCACGGAGTCCCGCTCCACGGGGACCAGGACCAACCCGATGGCACACGTCCACAAGCCGATCGACCACGGCGCGCTGGATGGCCGGCTCCTGCTGAGCCTGGGCCTGAACATCGTGATCACGGTCGCCGAGGTCGTCGGCGGCCTGATGGCCGGCAGCCTGGCGCTTCTCTCCGACGCCGCGCACAACCTGAGCGACGTCGCCGCGCTCGGCCTGGCGTTTGTCGCGCGGCGTCTCGGCCGCCGCCCCCCGACGCTTCGCCACACGTACGGGCTCAAGCGCGCGGAAGTGATTGCGGCGCTGGTCAACGCGGTCACGCTCGTAGCGGTCTCGGCGCTGATCGCGCGCTCCGCCATCGTACGCCTGCAGCATCCCGTTCCGGTCGAACGGGGCCTCATGCTCACCGTCGCGCTCGTAGCCCTCGGGGCGAATGTCGGTTCGGTGCTGCTCCTGCGCCGGCACGACGCACGCGACGTCAACATCCGCAGCGCGTTCCTCCATCTCGCGCAGGACGCGCTCGCGTCGCTGGCCGTCGTGATTGCCGCGCTGCTGTCGGGCACGTCGGTGGGCGTCTACCTGGATCCCGCCGCGGCGCTGCTCGTCGTCGCGGTCGTGTTGCGCGGCACCTTGTCGCTGTTGTGGGAGACGGTCCGGACCCTGCTCGAGGCCGCGCCGGCCGGCGTCGACCTCGACGCGCTCGTGGCCAGCGTCGCTGCGCGATTCCCGCCGGTCCGCATCCATCACGTCCATCTCTGGGAGATCGCGCCGGGCCACCGCCTGCTGACGGCGCACGTGGATCTCGGCCAGGAGATGGACGGGCGCGGCATCGAGGCGCTGTTCCACGCCGTCAAGGCGATGCTGCACCGGGAGTGGGGCGTGAACCACGCCACGCTCGAGCCCGAGGTGCTCGGGTGCGGGAACGGGGAGACGCTCGGACGGTGGGACGATTTCCACTGATTAGGGCCGGCCCGCGGATGGCAACCCTAAAGGGTCGCCCTACGCATGGGGGCAGGCGTCCCGCGCGTCTCTCTGAGCTACCAGGCCCGCCGCCGCAGGCCGCGGACGACGTCGAAATGCTCATCGCGGCTGAGGATGGGGAGGGCGTGCTGAAGCGCCAGGGCGGCGATCCAGGCGTCGTTGGCCGGGATCGGCTGGCCCGCGCGTTTCAGCGCGACCCGCACCGCGGCGTAGACCACCGAGGTGTCGCCTGTGACATCGAGCACCTCGAAATCGGGCAGGTGGCGATCCAGCCAGGCTTCGTAGGCCGCGCGGTGGCGCGAGGCCGCGACCCCGTAGCGGAACTCTCCGAGCACGATCACCGGGATGGCCGCCCGCGTCTCCCGGCGCAGGACCGCTCCGACGCCCGGGTCCCCGTCGATGAACGCCGACAGCGCGTTGGTGTCGAGGATCACGCGCGGTCCTCGGGCTCGATCCCTTCGAACGCCTCATCCACCCTGGCCTGGATCCGACGGGTCTCCCCGCGCAGCCGGCTCAGCCCGCCGAAGCCTCGCATCCAGGCGGGCTCGTCCTCGAGCTCGCGGCGGCCCGTCCGCACGAGCCTCTCCTGCAAGGCCTCGGCGACGAGCTGCTTCAGGCTCTGGCCGCGCTCGGCCGCCCGCGCCTTGGCCCGGCGGAACAACGGGTCGGGGATCTCGATGGTCGTCTTCACGTAACCATATTACCATATTTACGGGATCCGACCCGTGCGGATTGCGCGCGTCCGCCGGCTGGCGTAGCATCCCAGGCAGAGCCTCCTGAAAGGACTCGATCCCATGGTGACGGGTGACGCCGTCGATCGTCTCGTCGTGACGCTCCGCCTGACCACGCCGCTCATCGGCGTCTACGACGCGCCGCCGTCGGCCGCCTTCGCGCCGCTCGTCGAGACCGAGGGCACGATGTGCTGTTTCGCGCATTACCCGCGTTGGATGAAAGGTGAAACGCTCGTCCTCAGTCGGGGCGGCGCCGGGTGCCAGGGAGCGTACCGCGCGCTCGGCCTCGGGAACGGCTACCCGCCGCACATGGCGCACTTCCTCACCGACGGCGTCGGCGCGCCGAAGGGTGAGGGATTGAAGGCGACGGCCGAGATCGCCCTGGGCTACCTGGACCGGGGGCGGCCGCTCGAGGCGACCTCAGGCTACATCCTGGTCGGACCGCTGCGCCTCGATCAGTGGGACGCGCTGCGGAGCGTCACGTTCTTCGTCGACGCCGATCGGCTCGGCGCGGTCATGACACTGGCGGGGTACTGGTCGGCGGACAACGTCGTCTCGGCGCCGTTCGGATCGGGATGCTCGCTGCTGTGGAGGGCGCTCGAGGAAGACGGCCGGGACCGCGCGGTGCTCGGCGCGACAGACATCGCCATGCGGCGCTACCTGCCGCCCAACATCCTGTCCCTGTCGGTCACGCCGCAGCGGTTCGAACAGATGGTGTCGTTCCCGGACGACGCGTTCCTGAACCGCGCGTGGTGGAACGAGCTGATGGACTCTCGCGACGCACAGTAGTCGGGCGCAACACGGAGCTTCCGCCATGTCTTTCGACCCAGGCTGGATCATGTGGGAACTCGTCCTGGGTGGCGTGGGCTTCGTGCTCTTCACGTACGGACGAAAGCAGCGCCGGATCCCTCAACTCGTGACAGGCGTGCTCTTCATGCTGTACCCGATGTTCGTGTCGGGTGTAGCCGGGCTGCTCGTCGTGGGCTGCCTGCTGGGCGTGGGGCTCTGGCTCGCCATCCGGCTCGGATGGTGAGGAAGGGCCGGCCGGTGCCCGATCGGTGAGCCTCAATCGTACGCGAGCCGCGTCGCTTCGTCGGCGAGCGTCGCCTCGAGCAGCGGCTTCCACGCCTCGTCCTGCCAGGTCCCGCACGCGTCGTGCGTCAGGAAGTACTTCTGCGGGATCGGATGCGTGCCGACGATGACCTGCATTCCGTACTTTTCGGGAATGAACCGGCGGAACGCGTCGATGTGCGGGCATGGCGGGTAGCCGACCAGCAGCCCGGTCGCCAGGTGGATGACCTCCGCGCCGTTCTTCTTCATTTCTTCCGGCGCGTACTCGATGTTGCCGCCGGGACAGCCACCGCACGTGGTGTAGCCGACCAGCTCCACGTCCCTGTCCTTATACGGCGCGAACGCGCCGTCCCTCGCGCGCAGGGCGCGCAGGCACTTGCCCCCGGCGCAGGTGTGATAGCGGTCGCAGATGATGATGCCGACGCGAACAGGCGTGCTCATGACGTCTCCTCGGGTTGTTCGTGCCTGAAGTCTGAGCCAGTCTCGTAGGCCACGGGCCCTCAGTGCTGGTGATGTCCCTGATGTCCGGCGCACGCCCCGTCCTCGCCGACCGGCAGCAGCGTGCCGCCCTTGAAGGCGGCGACGGTCTCGGCGACCGTCGGGTGCATCGCCCGGTAGACGGCGATGCCCGCGGCCTGGAGCTTCATCAACGCGCCCATGCCGATACCGCCGACGACGATGCCATCCACCTGTTCACCCGCCAGCACCGCCAGCGGCTGACACATCCCATGGGCGTGGTGGTCGTTGTGATTCTCGAGGAGGCGGCACGCGCCGGAGTCGGTGTCGACGAGCATGAAACCGGGCGCGGAGCCGAAGTGGCCCGATACGCGGCTGTCGAGGCCGCGGTCTTCGATGACGGGAATACAGATCTGCATGACGGGCGTTCTCCTTTGGTCACGAACTGGAACGACGTTGGTTCTTTGCCGGCGGCAGGCTGCGGCACTCGCAGAACGGCCCCGGGTGCGGGCAGCTCTCGCCGCATGTCGCGCCCCCGGTGGGGCAGTGGCAGGTTCGACCCTGCCGTCGCTTGCCCCCGTGGACGGGGCAGTCGGCCGGCGGCGCGGTGTCTTCGATCACCGGCCCCGATTCGACCAGGAGCATCCTGGCTTCGAGGAGGCTGGCAGCCACGGCGTGCCTGGCTCGCGCGAGAATCCGCGCGTAGGTCTGCCGCGACACCCCCATGCGCTCGGCCGCCGCGTCCTGGTAGAGCCCCTCGAGGTCGGCGAGACGGATGGCCTCGAGTTCGTCGAGGCCAATCGACACGGCGTCGGCTTTGCACGCGGGCTGTCCGATGGGGCGGAACCCGCGGCCTTTCATGTGGCAGCCGACGCGGCGGAGGACCACGGGACGCGGCATATGTTTAGAGCATATGCTCATAACTTCGACCTGTCAACGTCCAGCGGCGGACTCCGGCGGGTGATTACTCTGTTACGATTCGCTCGGGAGCTGCGAAAGTGACGATCCTGCTGTTCACGCTGCTCGTCGGCGGCGCTTCCATCGTGGCCGGTCTCCTCGGATCCCTGACCGGCCTCGGTGGCGGCGTCGTCATCGTTCCGCTGCTGACGCTCGCGTTCGGTGTCGACATCCGCTACGCGATCGGCGCGTCTCTCGTCTCGGTCATCGCGACCTCCTCCGGGGCCGCGGCGGCCTACGTGAGGGACGGCTACTCCAACATCCGCATCGGGATGGTCCTGGAGATCGCCACGACGCTCGGGGCCCTCGGCGGCGCCGCGCTCGCGACGCATCTTCCGACCAATATCATCGCCGTCGTGTTCGGCGTCGCCCTGCTCGTGGCTGCCTGGTTGTCCATCCGGCCGCCTCGCGACGTCACCCTCAGCACGGTGGCCGATCCGATTGCCGCCCGCCTGCGACTGGACTCCAGCTATCCGACGCCCGACGGCCCCCGATCGTACCGCGTGCACTCGGTCGGCGCGGGATTCGGGTTGATGGGGCTGGCGGGCGCGCTCTCGGGTCTGCTGGGCATCGGATCGGGCGCGGTCAAGGTGCTGGCGATGGACCAGGTGATGCGCATCCCCTTCAAGGTCTCGACCACCACCAGCAATTTCATGATCGGCGTCACGGCCGCGGCGAGCGCCGGCGTGTACCTGTCGCGCGGCTACATCGATCCGGGGCTGGCGATGCCGGTCATGCTCGGCGTGCTCGCCGGCTCGATGACCGGCGCGCGGCTGCTGACCGGGGCGCGGACGCGGGTCCTCCGGTATCTGTTCGGCGCTGTCGTGGCGGCGCTGGCGATTGAGATGCTCTACCAAGGCGCCAGGGGGACGCTGTAGATGACGCCGAGAACCGGGAAGTGGACCGACGAGCGTTTCGACGCCCTGCTGGGAAACGTCCTTCGGTGGGGTGTGATCGCGGCCGGGACGGTGGTCGCCCTCGGCGCGGTGGTCTTCCTCATCCGCCACGGATCCGAGCGGCCGCTGTACCAGGTCTTTCGCGGCGAGCCGAGCGACCTCAAGACCGTGCCGGGGATCGTCGGTGATGCGTGGGGTGGCCGCGGCCGCGGCCTGATCCAGCTCGGGCTCCTGCTCCTGATTGCCACGCCGGTCGCGCGGGTCATCCTCTCGATCGGAATCTTCACGCTCCAGCGGGATCGACGGTACGTGCTCATCACGCTCGTCGTGCTGACGGTCCTGCTCTACAGCGTGTTCGGTCCCTATCTCTGACCTCGTGGACTCGCGTCTCGGCGTTGACCCGTTCCGCCGTCGCGGCCCGGATCCGATAGAGCGCCTTGCCCTCCTCGATGGTCATCCGCGCCCGCCACGCCGCGACGGCCGGGCGCATCGGACCCGCTCCGCTGCCCGGCGCGTGTTTGCCCTCGGCGACCGGTGCGTAGAGCGTGACCCCGCGCGCGGCCACCCCGACAATCCCGTCAGTGCTCACATACCCGCCGTCGGCCAAGAGCGCGTCCGGCCGGGGGCCCGTCCGCGCCGCGACCTGGTCGAGCCTCGGCAGCAGTTGGGCCGGCTCGCCGCCATTGGTCACCGCCACCCCGACGATCGCCTGGCCGTCGACGTCGGTCGCCAATGGCACGTTGTACGCGGGCCGATAGCCCCCATCCGGCATCTTCATCACGCGCGCGTCGGGATCCGTCGTCGACGCCTTGGCCTCGCCCTTCGAGCCATTGCGCCGCTTCGCCGCCTCCACCGTCGGCAGCTGCGAGAGCGCCTCGTCGACGCGCGTTTCCCGCTCCACGACGGCCCGCCGCTGCGCCGCGGCTCGGCGCGCCGTGACCGTCCCGTCCAGGTCGGCAAAGGTCCGCCGGACCTGCTGGCGCGCCGTCTGCCGACACTCCACCAGCCGCTCGCGCCGCCGAAACGACCGCACCCCGGCGTTGGCGCGCACCTTCATCCCGTCCTGCGTGATGCGATTCAGCGTCACCGCCTGCCGGTCCAGCAGCACCGTGATCGATTGCGTGAGCAGCGCGTCGAGCGCCGCGCGACGCCCGACCCGGAAATCGCTCAGCGTGTGGTAGTTCACCGACACCCCGCTCCGCAGCCAGCGGTACGCGTCGTGCGCGTCACAGAGGCGATCGACTTCTCGTGCGCTCCCCACCCCATCCATCGTGGCGTAGAGCCAGAGCGCCACCAGGATCTTCGGGTCGATCGCCGCGCGCCCCGCGTGCCCCTCCCGCGCGCGAATCGCGGCGTAGAAGGCTCCCAGGTCCAGGCCCTCCACGAAGCGCCAGACCATGCTGCGCGGCACCGGGTGCCCGTCGCAGGCCAGTTGGTTGCTATACCACTGCGGCCCCCGCGTCGGCCAGGCGATCGCCAGCGCCAGGATTTGGCGCTCCGCTTCGACCGACAGCCCCGGCCGACGGCCGCGCTCCGGTGCCTGCGGCTTCGGCCGCAATCCGTCGGTCCCATACGCCCTAAAGCGCTTGCGCAGCTCGTAGAAGCGCGCCCGCGACCAGCCGTGGCGTCGGCAGGTCGCACTGACGTTCCCCGTCTGCTCCGCCTCCCGCATCACACGGAGGCGCTGAGCGTGTATGCTGTCCGCGAGGGTCATTGGTTGACTCCCTTCACGCTTCCCCGGCCAAGAGAAACTCGTGGAAGGATAGGCCAATTGGCCCTCGTGTCGTCTGCCCCGGTCAGACGACCAAAACTGTCAACACCATCGCGGGATAGTTCAGTCTAGACCCGTTTCAGCGCCGAGGCAGGTCCAGTCCTCGAAGCGTAGCCAGCGCCGCAGCAGATTCTCGGCGCGCGGCTGAAGGCGAACGTGACAATGGATCAGGCCGACCGCGACGTGAAGCAGGGCCCACCGGCCCTACTCCCGTTTCTGGACCTGCAGTACACAAGTGGTTTCAAGACCCGCAGGCGGGTGGCGGCGAGCGGAGCCGCCCCGCCCGCCGCGCAGGCGCGTCCTCCGTTGCTGTGCTTTTCGCGCCGAAGACAGGTGGGGCTGCTCGCCGACAGGACCCGAAGAGCGGCAGATGGGGTCTTGAAACCACTCACCGAATTCCTGTGGTTCTGAGAGGCCATGATCGCCCAGATCGCCGATATTCCAGCCTGAAGTCCCGCGGGTGAAGGCCGAGGATCTCGCTGTCCGCCCGACGGGCTCGTTACCTCCCCAGGACCACGTCGATTCCGGCCAGAATCAGATCGATTTTCGCCCGCGGGAGTTTGCCGACTCGTTCGGTGAGGACCATCCTGTCCAGCGTGACGACCTGCGAGACGTTCGCGACCGAGTCCTTCGGGAGACCCGTGGCGCGGGCGGTCAGGACGATGTTGCCCGGGGCATCGGCCCATCGGAGGTTGCTGGTCAGGGCAATGCACACGACCGTCGCAAGCCGGCTCCGATTCAGCGCGTCGCCCTGGACCACGACGACGGGCCGTCGAAACCCCGGTTCCGACCCCGCGGGATCCGGGAGATCGGCCCGCCAGACCTCCCCTTGCCCGATTACCATTCGCTGTGCTCCAGAGTCTGCCGTGCCGCCCGGCCCACGAATCGGTCGGGTTGGGCCCCCACCTGATCGCAGACCCGATTCATCGCCTCGGTCACCTCATCCGGAGCGTGCCGACCGACATATTCGCGGAGGGCGTTGCTGAACACATGGCTCCTCGATTTCCGCGTCCGGCGAGCCAGGCGCTCCGCCTGCTCGAAGACCTGGTCAGGAATCGACACCGCTGTTTTCATACCCAAAGTATAACCACGGTGAGAGACGACCTCAAGTGCGAACCCTGCCGGCGGACACGGTCGCGTTTAATGGCGCCACAGGGGTCCATTTTCGTTGAATAATGACCACTATGTCTCAGAAGCGCGTGCTCACAAGGTCGGGCCTGCCGGGCCCGGCGTGGCACAATGAGCGGATGGCTCCACGCGAGTGTCCGACGCGTCACGCCCGCCGGGCGCGCGCCGTCCTCCTGTGCGCTGTCGTCTGCCTGCTCGCTCCGTCGGCGGTCCTCGCGCAGCAGCGCCCGCTCCAGACCCAGGACCCCGAGCCGATCGGCGCCGGGCAGGTGCTCGTCGGCGTGGGCTTCGACCACGGCACGGACGTGCTGTTTCCCGCCTCCGGCCTCGCGGGTTCGCTGACGCGCGTCCCGGTCATCGGCCTGACCTTCGGGATCAGCCCGGTTGCCGACATCGAAGTGACGGGCGGACCCTATCAGCGCCTCGGCATTACCAACAGGTACTTCGCCCCGCTGGCCGGCGAGGTGACCGCGACCGGCGATTCCACTCACTCGGTCGTCGACATGTCCATCGGCGCCAAGGTGCGCCTGCTGGGCGAGAAGGCCACGCGCCCCTCGGTGGCCTTCCTGTTCTCGACGAGCCTGCCCAACGCCAAGCACGCGAGCGGCCTTGGCCTCAACACGACGAACTTCTTCACCGGCTTCGCCGTCGGCAAGACGCTCGCCGGCGTTCGAGTGGCGGGCAACATCGGTCTCGGCATCCTGCCGAGCCCGGTGGATGGCCAATCGCAGAACGACGTGCTCACCTACGGCCTGTCGCTCGCCATGCGCGTCGGGCGCCAGGTCGAGGTGCTCGGCGAGCTGGCCGGGCGATCGAGCACCCGCCGCGGGGAGCCGCCTCCCGGCACCGGGAGCCGTCGGTCGGTCCTGGTCGGCGCGCGCTACCTCCGGGGCGCGATGCGCCTCGACGGTGGCATGACGTTCGGGATGACGGAGATGGATGCAACGGTTGGCGTGACCGCCGGCGTCAGCTGGAAATTCAGGGCCTGGACCCTGTAGGAGATCATAAAGACATGCGTCGTACTTTCACCGCTCTCTTCATCGCGGCGATTTGCGCCACGGCGGCCGGTCTTGCGGGCCAGTCGCGGAAGGCAATCGACCCCGGAAACATGGACACGTCGGTCAAGCCGTGCGACGACTTCTACCAGTACGCCGACGGCAACTGGATCAAGGCCAACCCGGTCCCGGCGGACAAGAGCCGCTGGGGCAGCTTCGAGGAGTTGGCCGACCGCAACCGCGACACGCTGAGAGCGATCCTCGACGAGGTCAGCGCGAAGAAGGACTGGCCCGCCGGGAGCATCGAACAGAAGGTCGGCGACTTCTACGCGAGCGGCATGGACGAGGCGGCCATCGAGAAAGCTGGGATCAAGCCGCTCGAACCCTGGTTCGCCGTTATCGACGGCGTCAAGAGCGCTGCCGACCTCTCGCCCGTGCTCGGCCGGCTGCGCGCCGCGGGCCTCAGCGCCGGCTTCGGCTTCGCCGTCGCGCAGGACCCGCGCGAAAGCACTCGCTACATCGGCACGCTCAACCAGGGCGGCCTCGGGTTGCCGGACCGCGACTATTACGTCAAGGACGACCCGAAGTCGAAGGAGATCCGCGACAAGTACGAGGCGCACGTCGCGAGGATGCTGGAGCTCGCCGGCCACTCGCACGAGGCCGCGGCGAGAGAGGCCGCCGTCGTGCTCGGCATCGAGAGCAGGCTGGCCAAGGTCAGCATCACGCGCGTCGAGAACCGGGATCCGCAGAAGACCTACAACAAGATGACGCTGGCCGAGGTGCAGGCGCTCGGCACCGGGTTCGACTGGTCGCAGTACTTCAAGGCGCTCGGCGTCGCCGAGGTGCCGGCGCTCAATGTGCGGCAGCCACAGTTCTTCAAGGCGTTCGCCGAGATTGCCACCAGCGTGTCCGCCGCCGAGTGGCGGACTTTCCTTCAGTGGCACATGGTCCGCTCCATGGCCGACGCGCTCCCCAAGGCGTTCCAGGACGAGTCGTTCGCCTTCAACGGAAAGATCCTGAACGGCGTGCCGGAGCAAGAACAGCGGTGGATACGGGTGCAGGCGGCCACCGACCGCGCGCTCGGGGAGGCGCTCGGCCAGCTCTTCGTGCGCCGCGCGTTCAGCCCCGAGGCCAAGGCCAAGATGATCGGGCTCGTCGGGAACCTCCGCGCGACGCTCAAGGAGCGGATCGAGAAGCTCGACTGGATGGGCCCCGAGACCAGGGCGCAGGCGCTCCGCAAGCTCGCCGCGTTCGGCGTCAAGGTCGGGTATCCCGACAAGTGGCGCGATTACTCGGCGCTCACCATCTCCCGCGCGTCCTACGCCGAGAACCTGCTGCGCGCGCAGAGGTTCGAGGCCGCTCGCAACCTCGCCAAGCTCGGCAAGCCGATCGACCGCACCGAGTGGGGCATGACGACCCCGACGGTGAACGCGTACTACAGCCCGACGATGAACGAGATCGTCTTCCCGGCCGGGATCCTGCAGCCGCCATTCTTCGACCCGAAGGCGGACGACGCGGTCAACTACGGCGGGATCGGCGCGGTGATCGGCCACGAGATGGGGCACGGCTTCGACGACAGCGGCAGCCAGTTCGACGCCGAGGGCAACCTGAAGAACTGGTGGACCGAGGCCGACCGCGCCGCGTTCAAGGCGCACACCGACCTGCTCGTGAAGGAATTCGACGGCTTCGAGGCGCTGCCCGGCGAGCACGTGAACGGCAGGCTGACGCTCGGCGAGAACATCGGCGATCTCGGCGGCCTGACCGTCGCCTACGCCTCGCTCGAGAAGGTCCTCGCCGGCAAGCCGCGGCCGGCGCCGATCGACGGCTTCACGCCCGAGCAGCGGTTCTTCCTCAATTGGGCGCAGGTGTGGCGGCAGACGATTCGCCCCGAGGCCCAGCGCGTGCGCCTGGCCACCGACCCGCACAGCCCGGGCAATTTCCGCGTGAACGGTCCGCTCGGCAACATGCCCGAGTTTTTCAAGGCGTTCGGGTGCGCACCCGGATCCCCGATGGTCCGGCCGGCGGACGTCAGGACGAGTATCTGGTAGAAGGCTCAGGGCTCAAGGCTCAGGGCTCAGGGGTGAGCCGCAGCGATCGTGGAGAGAAGGCCGACGTCCAGTGAGGCTGCCGGCACGGTCGACCAGTTCCTGAAGGCATGGCCCGAGTTCGCGCCGGGCGGGCCGGTCGACCATCTCCGGGCGCACGAATTCAGCAGCCTGGACGCGGACGGCCACGTCTATCTCGATTACACCGGGGCCGGTCTGCCGGTGGCATCGCAGGTCCGGCGCCACGCCGACCTGCTGCTCGGGCGCGTGCTCGGGAACCCCCATTCGGAGAGCCCAACCTCGCGGCTGGCCACCGAGTTCGTGGAACGGGCACGGCACCACGTGCTCGAGTACTTCGGCGCGTCGCCCGACGAGTACGTCGTCGTGTTCACCGCCAACGCCAGCCACGCGCTCAAGCTGGTGGGCGAGTCGTACCCGTTCGGGCCCGGCAACCGGTTCCTGCTCACCTTCGACAACCACAACTCGGTCAACGGCATCCGGGAGTACGCGCGGTCGGCGGGGGCCGGGGTCACGTACATTCCGGTCGTGCCGCCTGACCTGCGCGTCGATCCGGCGGTCGTCGGCGCCGCCCTCGAACCGGGAGGGGCGCCAGGCGCCCGGCCTGTTTGCCTTTCCCGCCCAGTCGAACTTCTCCGGCGTGCAGCACGACCTCGGCTTCATCGAGGCGGCACAGTCGCGCGGCTGGGACGTGCTGCTCGACGCCGCCGCTTTCGTGCCGACCAACCGCCTGGCCCTGTCGCGGCTGCACCCGGACTTCGTGGTGCTGTCCTTTTACAAGATGTTCGGCTATCCGACGGGCGTCGGCGCGCTCGTCGCGACGCGGAAGGCGCTCGGCCGGCTGCGCCGGCCGTGGTTCTCCGGCGGCACGATCACGGTGGCCTCGGTCGGCGCGGACCGGCACCACCTGGCCGCGGACGCCGCGGCCTTCGAGGACGGCACGGTCAACTTCGCCAACTTGCCCGCGGTCGATTTCGGCCTCGACTTCCTCGACGACGTCGGCATTGACGCCATCCACCGGCGCGTAGGCGTTTTGACCGGTTGGCTCGCCGATGCGCTGTTGTCGCTCCGGCACGCGAACGGAAGGCCGCTCCTGACGATCTACGGCCCGTCCGACACCGAGCGGCGCGGCGGCACGATCGCCGTCAACTTTCGCGACCCGGACGGACAGTTCATCGACCATCAACTGATCGAGGCGCGGGCGGGAGCCCTGCGGATCTCGATCCGCTCGGGGTGCTTCTGCAACCCGGGCGCCGGTGAGCTGGCGATGGGAATCTCGCCCGATGAGATGAGGAGCTGCTTCGTCCGCCTGTCGGACCGGATCACCTACGACGAGTTCCGGCGGTGCATCGACACCAAGAGCACCGGCGCCGTGCGCGTCTCGCTCGGCCTGGCCAGCACCCTGGGCGACGCCCGCTCGTTCGTGGAGTTCTCCCGCAGTTTCCTGGCCTGACGTCCGTAGGGGTCGGAGCGGTTTTTCTTCGATCCGAGATCTGTAATTCACTTCTGTAATCGAGAAAAACCGCTCCGACCCCTAGCCGTTCCGGCTGAGCTGGCGTATTCTGGTCTGCAGGTTTCTCCAGCATCCCGTCGTCGCACCTGACCGAACCGTCCGTCGTTCGCTCTTTCGAACGGAGGCGATATGAGGCATCGTGCGTGGAGTGTCGTCGTCGTCGCATCCTGCCTGCTGGCCGCCGCGTGCCAGCAAGGCGCCCTGTCCGACCAGGACAAGGTGGCCATCCAGAAAGTCAACGACGACTTTGTGAGCGCGGTGATCAACCCCACGGGAGATCCTGCCGCCCTCGCAAAGACGTTCTACACGGACACCGCCCGTGTCCTGGCGCCGAACATGCCGGTGGTCGAGGGCCAGGCGGCCATCACCCAGCTCTACACGGCGATGGGACATCCGAAGACTTTCAGGTTCGGACCTCTCACCATCGAGGGCGGCGGCAGCACGGCCTACGTCGAAGGCACGTATGAAGGCACGTTCGTTCCCCCTGGAGGCGGCGACCCCGTTGCCGACAAGGGGAAGTTCTTCGCGACGCTGCAGAAGCAGTCCGACGGCAGCTGGAAGCTGTCGCGCGACATGTGGAACAGCGACCAGCCTCCGCCTGGACTCGTGCTGCTCGGGGGCACACTGAAGGCGGACGCGAGTCCAGAGCTGAAAGCGCTCGACTGGTTGGTCGGGAATTGGGAGATGACGGGGGAGGCGAAGACGGTGTCCGTACTCGGGCCGGCAGGGAAGTCCTCACTGACGCTGGACTGCCGGTGGCAGGCGGGCGGGACGAACCTGTTCTGCACAGTTGACGGCACGCTGCCCGGCGGCCCCTACCACGACCTGATGATTCACACCTACGACCCCGCCACGAAAGCGTACCGCGGGTTCGACGCCGACAACACCGGCATGGCGTCGCCGTTCGGCCTGTCCATCAGCAAAGACGCGTGGACGTATGCCTACGACCTGAAGCTGGACGGCAAGCCGGTCAAGATGCGGATGACGATGTTCAACCTGTCGAAGGACGGCTGCTCGTTCAAGCAGGAAGTCTCCGTCGCGGGCGGGCCTTTCGCGATCGTCAGCGAGGGCACGGGCAAGAAGCTGCCGGGGTAGCCCGGATTCATGCGTAGGATCGTAGCGACCCCCCGCGACGCAAGGTGTCCGCGCCGGTGGGGGTTCGACAGCAGGTGAAGGAGGCCCAGGGGTTCATCAACGGCGCGTATCTCGGCACCGTGGGTGACAACAAGACGCTGCACCTGCATCCGGAGGGGTAGGAACCGCCGAACCGGCCGGCGGACGAGAGGGCACGGTGGTCATCAATACCCGATGACCACCAGGCCCGGGATCTTCGAGAAATGGCGGACGTTCTGGGTGACGAGCGGCGAGCCGTCCACCACCGCCGCGGTCCCAATCAGCAGGTCCATCGCGTCGATCGTCGCGCCGGATCCGCGCAACCAGCCCAGCAATTGCCCATACTGCGGCGCGAACGCCTGGTCCGGGTAGCGGACGACCAGCGCGTCGCAGAGGCGCGAGAGTCGTTCACCCTCGCCGCCGGGCGCGTCGGCCCGGTTCGCCCCGGCCATCAGCTCGCACATCACGTGCACGCTGGCCGCGAGGACCTCGTGATCGTCCAGCGTCTCCAGGTACCGGGACGCCCGTCCGAATCGGTCCTGCCGCTGTTCACGAAGCAGGTCGACGAGAAAACTGGTATCTAGGTGGATCACAGCTGAGGCACCCGCGCCTGCGACCGGGGGCGTCCGCTCACCTGATCCTCGATCGCTTTCACCGTCCGCGACGACAGCCGCGCGTCCCGCAGTGCTTCGCGGAAGGCACCCACGGTCTTGCGCGGTCCGAAGTGCGCCTTGATGACCTGCGAGAACGACTGCCCAGGCTGCTTGTACCGGGCCAGCGTGTCGTACGCCTCGAGGTCGATTGTGATGGTCTTGACGGCCATGCACTTATCATGCACTTACACCACGGGATCGTCAAGGCCTCCGGGCGGCCGCGCCGAGGCTGCCGTGTTCGCGCTAGCTCCATTCCCAACGGCCGAGCCTGACGCTCATGGGCGGCTGTCGTTTCGCGCGAAACCGCCGACCGTGCTGCGCCTGAGAAACCCCACTCGCACGAGCGCTTCGAGGATGCGCTCGGTCTCGGCACGGTCGACGCCGAACAACCGGGCCGCCTGGTCCACCTGAAGAGACAATCCCGGCAGTTCCATGAACTCGCCGCGGACGCGGCGCCAGAGCGGGCTTTTCCACGCGCGGCCCCGTCTCGCGCTCCGTGTCGATTCTGCAGTATTGTCCATCTGTCCCCTCGTTGCCGGCCGACGCGTATGCCCGCCACCTGGCGGAGCCATGTGCGTCCGACATCGTTCATACAGCAGGCGCAACAATCGTTACGACTGGAAGGTTGTGCGTACGTCGTGACAACGACGTGACAGTTTGAAGGCAACCTCGCGCCGATCTCGATGCGGGTCGGCGCCCGGGCGACGTTGGTGTCCCAGGCGCATGTCAGCGTGTCACCGGGCGATTGCACTTCGGACGCCGACCGCGAGAGAC
>PMKG01000132.1 GCA_003157675.1 Acidobacteriota bacterium | reverse complement strand
GGCGCCCCTGTACGTCGCCGGCGGCCCACGGGCGATCGCGGCCAACTGGCTGCCGATCGCGTCGGTGTTCATTATCATGACGGTGGCGCTCATCGCCCTCGGCGAGCTGTTCACCTCGGCCCGGATGTACGAGTACATCGGTGCCCTGGCACCCAAGGGGCAGGAGGGGCTCTTCCTCGGCTACGCGAATCTCCCGCTGGCGCTCGGCGCCATGGTTGGAGGCCCGGTCGGCGCGCTCATCTTCAACAAGATCATGGCGAGGGGCGCCACCACCCGGCCGGACGGCTTGCTGGAGCTGGTGCAGGCGAACAACGCGGCCGGATGGCTGGTGCTGCTCGGCATCGGACTCGTCTCGACGGCAGCGTTGTGGCAATTCAACCGGTGGATCGAGCGGCCCGCGGTGACGCTCGCCCGGCCGGAGAAGGTGCCGGCCGGCGTGGCCGTCCTCGGCGGCCTCGCCATCGCGCTCGGCGCGTGGGCCCTCGTCGAAGCCGGCCTCCTTCTCACCTCGTTCGAGGCGACGTTCCGGACCGTGGCGACCCTCGTCCTCCTGGTCGGGTGGACCGCGCTCGATGCCAGTGTCGGCCTGCAGATGATCAAGGGGAAGAGCTGGGCGCGGGGCGTCTTCATCGTCGGCTTTCCCACGCTGTGGGCGCTGACGGCGTCGAGCTTCAGCAGCGCGGCCCTGGAGGCAAGCGTCGCGTGCTGGGTCCTTGGTATGGTGGTTCTGACCCGCCCGTCGGCGATGGCCTACTTCGGGGAGGCGTAAGCCGTAAGGCGTGAGCCGCCCTTCGACTCGCCTGGCTCGCTCAGGGCGGCCCCGAGCGGGGTCGAGGGGCCGTCAGTCGAGATCCGTGAGCCACAGGGCGACGTCGGCGTCGGACGGCTGGCGCCAGTCGCCTCTCGGCGAGAGGGCCACCGACCCGACCTTCGGCCCGTCGGGCATGACGGACCGCTTCCACTGGTTCGCGAAGAACCGCGTGACGAACACGCGCAGCCACTTCCTGATCGTGCCCGCGTCGTAGTGCCCGCCGAAGGCCTGCTGTGCGAGAAGCTCGATCTTCCTCGGCCGGCTCGCCCAGCGCGCGAAGTGGTAAAGGAAGAAGTCGTGCAGCTCGTAAGGACCGATGATCTCCTCGGTGCGCTGGGCGACCGTCCCCGGCTGGTCGCCGGGCACGAGCTCCGGGGAGATCGGCGTATCGAGGATGTCGCCCAGGACGGAGCGCGCCGACGAGAACGCCGGCTGCGCGGCCACCCAGCCCACCAGGTACCGCACCAGCGTCTTCGGCACACCCGCGTTCACGTTGTAGTGCGACATGTGGTCGCCGTTGAACGTGTTCCAGCCGAGCGCGATCTCCGACAGGTCCCCCGTGCCGAGCACCAGAGCGTGGAGCTGATTGGCCTTGTTCATCAGGACCATCGTCCGGTAGCGGGCCTGAACGTTCTCGTAGGTGACGTCGTGCACGGACGGGTCGTGGCCGATGTCGCGGAACTGGCGGAGACACCCCTCGGTGATGTCGATCGTCTCGAGCGTCACGCCACACGCCTTCGCGAGGCGCTCGGCGTTCCCGCGCGTCCGGTCGCTCGTGCCGAAGCCCGGCATCGTTTCGGCGACAATCGCGGTGCGCGGAAGCTTGAGCGAGTCGAAGGCGCGCACGGCGATGAGCAGCGCCAGCGTCGAGTCGAGACCGCCGGAGAGGCCCACGACGAGGTGCTTGATTCGGGCGTGCGAGAGCCGTTTCATGAGCGCCGAGGTCTGAATCGAGATGATCTCCTCGGTCCGCCGGTTCCGCTCCTCGTCGTCGCGCGGGATGAACGGCGCCGGGTCGATCGGCCGCCTCAGCGGCGCCCCGGCGTGCATCGGCAACTCGACGTCGACCATCCGCCAGGCCATGGGAGGGAATGCGTGCAGCGAGTCGCCGAAGCTGGTCGTCCGCTCGCGGTCGAGCCGCAGGTGCTCCACGTCCACGTCGGCCACGAGCAGCTCGCCCTCGGGCACGAAGCGCCGCGACTCGGCCAGCATCGCGCCGTCCTCGGCCACCATGGCGTGGCCGCCGAACACCACGTCCTGCGTCGACTCGCCGACGCCGCACGAGGCGTAGGCGTAAGCGCAGATGCCGCGAGCCGATTGCTGGGCGACGAGCAGCCGGCGGTAATCGGCCTTGCCCACCAGCTCGTTCGACGCCGACAGGTTGAGGATGAGGTGCGCGCCGTGCAGGACCTGGAACGAGCTGGGCGGCAGCGGCCCCCAGAGGTCCTCGCAGACCTCGATGCCGATCACCACCTCTGAGCCGGACTGGGCGCGGAACAGCAGGTCGGTGCCGATCGGCACCTGGTGTCCGCCCAGCGTGATCTCCGACGCCACCAGCTCGCGTGCCGAGGCGAACCACCTCTCCTCGTAGTATTCCTTGTAGCCCGGAATGTACGTTTTGGGCACCAGCCCGCGAAGCTCTCCGCCGGACACGACCGCGGCGACGTTGAAGAGGTTCCCCTCGGCCGCCAGCGGGAAGCCGACGACGAGGAGGGGATGGATGCCGGACGAGGCCTCGGTCAGCTCCAGGAGCGATTCGACGGCGCGGTCGAGGAGCAGGTGCTGGTGGAAGAGGTCCCCGGCCGTGTAACTCGTCAGGCTCAGTTCGGGGAAGACGACGACCTGCGCGCCCTGCTCGTCGGCCCGGCGGGCGATGGCGAGAATCTGGCGCAGGTTGAAGTCGGGGTTGGCGACCTCGAGCCGTGGGACGGCGGCCGCCACCCGGACGAAGCCGAAATCCGGCCGAGGCTCCTGGGTCATTCCAGGTGCTATCATACGCCAACCATGTCGAGGTCTTCGCCGTCGACGCCGGCCGTGCTGTTTCTGCGCGGGCAGGGCGTGACCTTCTCCGAATGTTCGTATCGGTACGAGGAGCGGGGCGGGACAGCGGTGGCGTCGCGCGAGCTGGGCGTGCCCGAGCACGCGGTGGTCAAGACGCTCGTCATGGAGGACGACACCCGCGCGCCACTCATCGTCCTGATGCACGGCGACCGGGAGGTGTCGACCAAGGCGCTGGCGCGGCAGATCGGCGCCCGGTCGGTGGCGCCCTGCAAGCCCGAGGTGGCCACCCGGCACACTGGTTACCTGGTCGGCGGAACGTCCCCGTTCGCCACGCGCAGGACGCTCGGCGTCTACATCGAGCGGAGCATCCTCGACCTGCCCACCATTTACATCAACGGCGGCAGCCGCGGCTTCCTGCTCGGCGTCGCGCCGGCCGATGTCGTCCGTATCCTCGGTGCGACGCTGGTGGATGTCGCGATGGAGTAGGGCGGCTCGCGGCCCACTTCTTCGCCATGCCGGGTCGGTTTATCTGAAGAAATCTATGAGCCGTCGTGGCACGTAGCGAGCGAGGGTGGTGAAGTCTATGTCCGGCGCGAAGAGCGCGTAGGCCGCCAGCGCGATGGCGAGCGCCGCGATGACCAACCAAGGCGCCGACAGGAATGTGGACTCGGCCACGCGCCGTCCGAGAACGCGCAGAGCCAGTCCCGCCACGAGAAGGCCGAGCGCGATGGGCAGGAGGGGCAGGATGTCCCCGGGGTAGCCGGCGACGATGATGACTCCAGTGGCGCCGGCCACCACGAGAAGCGCCCACGGGATCCGGTGCGGCCCCGGGGACGGTGGCGTGGTGTAGTCTCCCATCCACAGAGCGAGCAGGTCGGGCTTCGAGCTTGAGGCGTCTTTGCTGCGCCTGCCCATGGTTCCTCCCTACCCCCGCCGGGCCTATCGATCCGGCGCGAAGTACCCCTCTCGGCTGTGTACGACAATGTCGGCCGAACGAGTCCTGACCTCGACCTTTCGCCACTTTCCGTCGCGCGACGGATTGGTCGAGGTGTAGCCAATGATATACCGGTGGCTCAGGTTGTCGGTGATGCGCGCGTACTGCGCTGACAGCTCCGACACCTCCTGGGGAAAGTAGGCCTGTCCGCCCGAGACGGTGGCGAGCGTGGAGAGGCGCTCCGGATCGATCTTGGTTCCGAGGCCGACCGGGAACACCGTCACGTCGACCTCCCGAACGAGGCCGACCACCTGTTCCCACGTACGCGTGCTGCCCGGCGCCGTCCCCGGGTTGTTCTCGTCGCGGCCGTCGGTGAGGACCACGATGGCCTTCCGGCCCTTGTACTGCTTCAGCATCAGCACCGAGTCGCAGAGGGCGTCGTAGAGGGCCGTGCCTCCCTCGGCCTTGTACGCGGCAATCGCCTGGAGCGTGGACTCACGCTCCTGCGTCATGCCGTGCGCGACCATCGACTTGTCGGCGAACGTGATGACGCCCAGCCAGTCTTCGGGGCGCAGCGCCTCCACGAACCCCGTCGCTGCCTCGACGACCTTGTCGGCGCTCTTCTGCATGCTGCCGCTCTCGTCGAGCGCGAGCACGATCGTCACCGGCGTCGTGGCCTCCTGGAATGTTTCGATCTTCTGTTCGACCCCGTCCTCGAGGACGATGAGGTCGTCCTTGGTGACCTCGAGAAACCGGCTCTGCAGATCCATCGCGGTGAACTCGAGAGTCGGCCGCACCGGGGGCGGCTTCGGGGCGAAGTAGCCGGGCCGGGCCTTGACCACGAAGTCCGCGGCACTTGTCCGAAGGGCGATTGTGCGCCATGTGCCGTCGCGGCGCTGATTGGTGGGCGTGTAGGAGATGAGGTAGCGGAGTTGTGCGTCCGAGGCCAGGACGTCGTAGACGTTCGGCAGCTCCTCCGGCCGCGGCGGAAAGAAATATTTCCCGTTGGTCGCCGAAGCGATGCGCTTCAACTCGTCGTGGCCTTTCATCGAGATGCCGGCCACGCCGCCGATGCCCACGCAGTAGACCGTAATCCCCTGCGCCTTGGCCGCGTCGATGGCGTCCTCGAGCGAGGCGCGGCTGTTCTCGTCGTAGCCGTCGGTGATGAGGATGATGACGCGCCGGCCCGGTGTGGTAGACAACAGTTTTGCCAGATCGATCATCGAGTCGCGGAGCGCGGTGCCCCCCTCGGCGGTGATCGCCTGAACGGCCTCGGCGATCGTCCGGCGGTCATTGGTGGGCCCGGTAATGGCCTTCAGCCCGAACGAAAACGGCGCGACGATCACCCGGTCGCGCGGGCGGAGGTAGGCGGCCAGCCTCCCGGCGGCCTCCTGCACGAAGTCGATGTTGCGCGACATGCTCTGGCTGCTGTCGACGAGCACGGCGAACGTCGTCGGGATGGCTTCCTGCGCGACCATGTCGGGCTTTTGAGGCTTGCCGTCCTCGTCGAGAACAAAATCCGCGGCGGTCATCCCCTTGACCGGTCGGCCCGTCCGGTCGTAGATGGACGCGTCGACCAGGACGCTGGTGACCTCTGTCACCTCGTTCAGTTCATAGGGCTCGAGCACGACCTCGTCGCGGCCAACATCGCCGCCGGCGGTCTGGGCCTCGGCGACAATCGTGTGGCGCTCGAACGGGTTCGAGTCGGTCCAGTCGACCGAGTAGGGCGGGCCCGCGGTGACCGTGCCCTGCGGCTTGCCGTCCACGCTGAAGCGGACCTCCGAGATGGCCTGGCCCTTCTGTGGCTTCACCTGCGCGACGATGCGGATCGTGCCGGGGGTGCCGGTGCGGCCGAGCGGAGACGTGATGCGGACGGAGATCTCCCCGGCGGCCGCGGGCGCGGCAGCGAGGAGCGCGATCAGGACTGCGGCGAGCAGTGGCATGTCGCAGGGCCTCGGGTCTTGACTCGTATTCTCACGCGTACTCTGGTTCCCGCTCGGCGTCGTCCACGAAGTAGCTGTGACAGGCGGCCTCGAGCAGCGCCGGCGTCAGCTTTCGCTCGAGGCCGGCATAGTCGGCCATCGCGAGGGCCTGGTTCACCAGGTCGCGAGGCTGACACCCCCGCAGCGGGATGCGGTGCGGGCGGAAGTAGTCGCGGAGGAGCCCTTCGACGATCGCGTCGTCGAACTCCACGCCGACCTCCGCGCAGTGGTTCCTGAAGATCGTCAGAAAATCGCGGTGCGTCGGGTTCTCGGCGAACACCTTGAACTGGATCCGCCGGAAGAACGCCTCGTCCAGCAGGTCAGCGGGTCGCACGTTGGTGGCGAACACGATGAACGTGGCGAGCGGGATGTCGAACTTCAGGCCCGTCTGCAGCGTGAGAAAGTCGTGGCCGGTTTCGAGCGGCACGATCCAGCGGTTGAGGAGATCGCGCGGCGAGCAGTGCTGTCGGCCGAAGTCGTCGATCACGAGCACGCCGCCGTTGGCGATGACCTGCAAGGGCGCCCGGTAGAACCCAACCGACGGCCCGTAACTGGCATCGAGGTTGTGAAGCATGAGTTCACCGCCGACCACGATCGCCGGGCGCCGGCACCGGACCCACCGACGGTCGGGCAGCAGCCCCTGGTCCAGACGCGTGCCCTGGCCGCCGGTCTCGGTCTCGGGCACCGCCTGGTGGGTGACGGGGTCGAAGAAACGGATGATCGCGCCGTCGACGTCGAGGGCATGCGGGATCGCGATGTCGCCGTCGAGCAGGTGGGCGATTCCCTGGGAGATGGCCGTCTTACCGTTGCCGGGCGGGCCGTAGAGGAAGAGCGAGCGGCCGGTTCGGACGGCCGGGCCGAGCTGATCCAGCACCCGGTCGGACAACACCAGGTGATGGAAGGCGGCGCGAAGCCGAACCGGCGTGACGTCGTTGACCATCGTCTCGCGAAAGCGCCGCATGTAACTGCGGTATTGCTCGAGCGGGACCGGGGCCACACCCACGTAGTGGTTGTTCTGGAGGAACAACGCGGCGCGTTCGCGCCCCGCGTCCGAGATGCGGTACCTGAACGCCGGGCCGCCGAGCACCGATCCGGCAACGACCTCGCAGTGTCGCTGCGCCTTCAACTCGTCCAGGGCCGGCTCGAGGACGGAGAAGGCCAACCCGAGCCGCGCAGACAGGTCGGTGCCGCTGACCGTGCCGGCCAGATGGAGCGTCTTGAGGACGAGCTGAATCAGCAGGCCGATGTTCAGACCCGACTCGGCGACGGTGGCGGGGGCTGGCGGCGGCTCGACGAACGGGCGCTCACTGGCGTGCATGGTCACTCTCTCCGTCCGGATGTGTATCCGCCAGCCGGCGAGCCTGCCGGGCGCGCTCGGCCACGAGCGGCAATCCGGGCTCGAGCGACGCCGCGCGACTGAACGCCGCGGCCGCCGCGCCGAAGCGTCTCTGGGCCATATGGAGTACGCCCAGGTTGTAGGCCAGGGCGGCCGGGCTGCGCGCCACGGAGAATTCGCGCTCGGCGGCCTGCAGGTCTCCCTGCACGGCGTAGGCGAGCGCCAGGTTGTTGCGGGCGGGCGCCAGGCCCGGCTCGATCGCCAGCGCCCGCCGGCACGCCTCGGCCGCGGCGGCGCCGTTGCCCTCGGCCACCCATGAATGGCAGACGTTGTTCAGGGCGTAAGCCGCCCCGGGATCGAGAGCCAGGGCGCGCTCGAACTCGGCCCGGGCCTCGCGGTGTCTGTCCAGCGCCTCGAGGATCGTGCCGAAGGTGTTGTGGGCGGCAGCAGAGTGCGGAGCGAAGAACACGGCGCGCGAAGCCGTCCCCAGCGCTCGCTCGGGAAAGCCCCAATCGCGCCAGATCCGGGCCATTCCGTCCCAGGCCGCGGCGTTCCGCGGCTCGAGCTTCGAGGCTTGCGAGTACTGCTCGAAGGCCTGATCCAGGATCCCGGCGCCCCGGTACGCATCGCCCACAGAGACCCGGTTCTCTGCGGTCGGATCGACGGACAGCCAGGCCAGCGCCTCGGAGAGGGCCGCCGACGAGCGCTCAACCGTCGCGGGACCGGCACTAGCGGGGCGCGGCTCGAGTGGCCGCGCCCGCGCCGTGGGGACGTACGACGACACGTCTTCCGTGCCGGTTGCCGGAACAGGCGTCGGCTGGGCTGACGGCTGCGTGGATGGCGGAGCCACCTCGGCGGGGCGCGCCGAGGCGCATCCGGACACCAGCAGCGTCACGACAAGAACGACTCTGTACCGGTTCATGACGTT
>PMKG01000208.1 GCA_003157675.1 Acidobacteriota bacterium | reverse complement strand
GTAGATCGTGGGCACGGCCATGAACAACGTCACGCCGCCGCCCGCCAGGCGGCGCCAGACGGCGACGGCGTCGAACGGCGACAGGAACTCGCACGCGGCGCCCGACCACAGCGCGCAGCCGAGCACGTTGAGGATCCCGTGCACGTGGTTGAGCGGCAGGACGTGGAGGATGCGGTCGGCTTCGGTCCAGCCCCAGGCGCGCGAGAGCATGGCCATCTGCGCCTCGAGGTTGCGGTGCGTCGTCACGACCCCCTTGGGCCGGCTGGTCGTGCCGNNGCCGCTCGTGTAGAGGATCATCGCCCGCCGGTCGGCGGTGACCTCGGGCAGCGCACCCGCCGGCGTCGCTCGGCGTTCGAGAGCTGACGCCTCGACGAATCGCGCGCCAACCGCGGCAGCGACCTCCCGCAACCCCTCCGACTCGCCGGCGGCCACGATCACCGACGCCTGCGCGTCGCGAGCGACGTAATCCCATTCTCCGGGCGCCTGGGAGGCAGACAGCGGAACCGCCACTCCGCCGGCCCGCCAGATCGCCCACTGGGCCACGACGTGGCTGACGCCCGGAGGCACCAGGAACACGACGCGGGCGCCGTCGAGATCCGCGCGCCCGTCGAGCAAGACCGTGGCGGCGCGGGCCGAGCGCTCGACAAGGTCGCCGTAGGTGGCCGCGCCGTCCGCGCTGACCAGGGCCGTGCGCGCGCGCCAGGCCGCCGCCCGCCGAATCAGTTCCGGTCCCGTCATGTCTGGCGTCCCGCGCGAAGGCGCCTCCTACTGGATGAAGGCGAATCCCAGCGACGCCGCCTGCCGGTTGACCGCGGCCAGATCGCTCGTGAGGACCGCCTGGTACCGGACCTCGTAGCCGTCCAGCTCCTTCCGTTGCTCCTCGTACACCTGGCGGGCGCCCTGTGTTGGCCCACCGTCGCCTTCGACGACCCACAACATCAACGGGCTCAGCCGCGAGTAGAGCTTCGCCCCGCCGCGCTGCGCCAGGATGTCGTAGACGACCTCGGCCTTCGGGTTGTGCATCTCCCCTTCGAGCGTCTCACACTTGGCGGCCAGATCCAGCACCGCCTTCACGAGTGGCGCGGCCTTCGGGTCTCCCTTCAACAGGTCGGCGCGCTCGTGCGCCTGTCTCTCGAGGGCGCGCAGCCGCTCGACCATCCCGGTCAGGCGCGAGATGTCGTCGCGAATCGCCAGCGCGAGCTTGACCTGTGCGGAGAGGTCCCCGGCCGGCACCGTCACGCGCGGGTCTTGTTTCACCACGAGGGTCGTCGTCTGCGACTGTCCGTCGACCGTGACCTTGACCGTGTACGTCCCCGGCAGCACCAGCGGGCCGGTCTTCGGATCGCCGTTGTCGAGCCTGGCGCCCCGGATCTTCCGTGCCCCCTCCCAGCGGAGGTCCCAGATCGCGATGTGCACGCCCGGCTCCACCGCAAGGTCAGGCTTGTGCGGGTCGGATGCGGATTCCTCGACCTCCCATTCGTAGCTGCCGTCGAGCTCCTTGGGTTTCGACGTGAGCGTGCGAACCAGCGTCCCCTGCCCGTCGAGGATCTCGAGCGTCACGTCGCCCTTGGGCTTGGACTTGAGGTAGTAGTGGATGGCGGCCCCGGCGGGAGGATTCTGTCCGGCCCCCGGCTCCCCACCCTGATCGAAATAGCGCCACTCGATCGTCTCGGGAACCGGAAACACGTGCAGATCACTCGCCG
The DNA here is from genome assembly GCA_003157675.1 of Acidobacteriota bacterium. GTDB lineage: Bacteria > Acidobacteriota > Vicinamibacteria > Vicinamibacterales > Fen-181 > FEN-299. The sequence continues at coordinate 2,459 of PMKG01000208.1, read as the reverse complement.
CCACCTGCGGCGTCAGGGTGCGCACGGCCACGAGGTCGTCGAGGATCCAGAACGACCGGCCGTGCGTCGCGAGCACCAGGCTGTCGTCCTTCACGACGAGATCGTGCACCGCGACGGTGGGCAGGTTCAGCTGCAGCGGCTGCCAGGACGCGCCGTCGTCCGGCGACACCATGACGCCCCGCTCCGTGCCCACGTAGAGCAACCCCTTGCGCGCAGGGTCCTCGCGGACGGCGTGCAGGTAGACGTCCTGCGGGAGGGCCGCGTCGAGGCGCCTCCACGTCTGCCCGAAGTCCGTGGTCTTGTAGAGGTACGGCCGCACGTCGTCGAGCCGGTGCGCGTCGACGACGACGTAAGCGGTCGCCGCGTCGAACGGCGAGGGCTCGATGAGGCTCACCGTTCCCCATTCGGGCACGCCGGGCATGGCCGCCGTGACATCCTTCCACGTCCTGCCGTCATCGCGTGTGACGTGGACGAGCCCATCGTCGCTCCCCGTCCAGACGAGGCCCTTCTGCTTCGGCGACTCGGCGATCGCGAAGATCGTGCAGTAGGTCTCGACGCCGGTGTTGTCCCCGGTGATCGGCCCCCCGGCCCATGTCTCCTTCGACCGATCGTTGCGCGTCAGATCCGGACTGATAACCGTCCACGTCGCCCCGTCGTCGTTCGTCCTGAAGAGCACGTTGCCGCCGTGGTAGAGGACGTGCGGATCGTTCGGCGAGAGTGCGATCGGCGCCGTCCACTGGAACCGGTAGCGCATGTCTTCGCCGCCGAGCCCCGACGGGTTCTCGGGCCAGGCGCTGATGTTGCGCGACTGCCGAGTCCGGTAGTCGAAGGCCGAGACGTACCCGAGGTACTCGGTGGCATAGATGATGTTCGGGTCTGCCGCGTTGTGCGCGGTGTGACCGGCCTCGCCCCCGCCCACCGAATACCAGTCGCTCGGCAGCAGGCCGGCGTGGTTCAGGCTGTTGCTCGGCGCGGCCGCGGTGCCGATGTCCTGCTGTGCCCCCGAAAGGTGGAACGGCACGCGCGTGTCGACGGCCACGTGGTAGAACTGCCCGAGCGGCAACAGCGGCGTGAACCAGGTCTCCCCGCCGTTCACCGTCACGTCCACGCCGCCATCGTTCGCGACGATCATCCGCCGGGGATTGACCGGGTCGATCCACAGGTCGTGGTAATCGCCGTGGTGCGGCCCCTTGGTCGCGACGACGGTCTTGCCGCCGTCGATGGTCTTGAGCAGCGGCACCTGCGGGAACCAGGCGATGTCCGCGCTTGTCGGGTCGATGGTGATGGTCGAGTAGTACCACGGCCGCTGTCTGAGCGCGTGATGCCCGCTCGCCCGCTCCCACGTCTCGCCGCCGTCGTCCGAGCGGAACAGGCCCCCGTCTTCGGCTTCGATGAGCGCATAGACGCGCTGTCCGTTCGACGGAGCGACGGCGACGCCGACCTTGCCCCAGATGCCGCCCGGCAGCCCCTTCCCCGCCAGCGCCCGCCACGTGTCTCCGCCGTCGCGAGACGTGTAGAGCCCGCTGCCCGGTCCGCCCGAGACGAGGTCCCACGGCTTGCGCCGCGCCTGCCAGAACCCGGCGAAGAGCACGTGCGGGTTCGACGGGTCGAACGCCACGTCGGACGCGCCGGTGTCGGCGTTCTTCTTCAACACCTGCTGCCAGGTGCGGCCACCATCGAGCGTGCGATAGACGCCGCGTTCGGGATTGGAGCCGAACGCCCGGCCGAGCACGGCTGCAAACGCGATGTCAGGACTCGTCGGATGGACGATGATGGTGCCGATCTGTCCGCGCCCGGTCCATACGTGCTTCCACGTCTTGCCGCCGTCTACCGACTTGTAGATGCCGTCGCCGTCCTGCACGTCGCCGCGGATGTTCGCCTCGCCCGTGCCGAGGTAGACCACGTTCGGGTCCGACGGCGCGACGGCAATCGAGCCCGCCGTTGCGACCTGCTGGTCGTCGAAGATCGGCTTCCAGGTCACGCCGCCGTCGATCGACTTCCAGACACCGCTGCTCGCCGTCGCCGCGTAATAGATGCGCGGGTCGCCGGCTACCCCGGCCACGCGATCGACGCGACCGCCGCGCGCCGGCCCGAGAGCCCGGTACTTCAAGTAGCGCAGCTCCGGCACGCTCCGGGCGGGGCCTTCAACCGCCGCCGGCTTTAGGTCTCCCTGGGCCACAGGTGGCGCGGGCGGGGTCTTCGCCGGCGGCGCCGCGCTCCCGGTCGCGCGAACCTGTTGTGGTTGTGTTTGCAGAACAGCCGCGGATGCGGAAACGGGGACGGAGAGCGATAGGACGAGCAGCGCGCCCGTCGCGGTCAGCGCGAGGTGGAAGCGAACGGGATGGAACATGTGTGAAGCCTCCAGGAGCGAGTGCCCATCGTATCAGAGCGGGAGGGGGACGATACGGCGACGCCATCTTACGATCGTGCGATCGTGCGAAGTACGAAGTACGAAGTGC
>PMKG01000066.1 GCA_003157675.1 Acidobacteriota bacterium | reverse complement strand
ACCATAGCAGTGGAGCGTGGACAGCGCGTCAGCGGCCCGCGGTTCGCTCCGCACGGCCACCAATATGCCGCCCCGGCCGGTCAGAGTCTCGAAGATCCGGCCGTCGTGGGTCTGGAATCCGCCGCGGGTCAGGCTGGACGCGAGTCCCGGCCCAGCCGCTTCGCCACCGCCGGGCCCGACCAGCGCGAGGAGGCTGCCGAGGCCGATGGTCGTGCCGATCCCCGGCAGTTCGATCCTGTCCGGCGTCCGCCCGAACACTCTTTGGAGCAGGCCCGTCGTGTCGGGGCCCTCCTTCGCCAGCACGGTGAGCGCGTCAGCCGGAAACCCCTGCCGTTTCAGGGCCTCGATTCCACGATCGGCCGACGTCACGTCCTTGAAGACCCCGATTGTGTACCGTCCGGTTTCCACCTCAGCCACGCCACACCTCTGTTCGAAAGGTTCTTGCTGCGCGGGGATCCACCTGCCAGCAGCCGACCACCCCTTACTGTAAGCTCGATGGACCTTCGCATCAAGACCGCGGTGCTACAATGTCTCGATTCCGAGGCGTGTTCCGATCGCGACGTGGAGGGGCTGACTCATGGGGCGGATTGGCATTCCCGAACTGGTTTTGATCCTGCTCATCCTGGTACTGGTGTTCGGGGCCAACCGTCTGCCCGAACTGGGCCGCGGCCTCGGCAAGGCGATCCGCGGATTCAAGGACGCCTCCCACGAGGACGAGCATCACGACGAGCGGCCCCGCACGTAGCCCCGCCGGTCAGATCAGCACCCTGGCGTCTCCGACCCTGCGCGTCACCCGCTCCCTGTCCAGGTACTCGAGCAGCGGAATCGCAAACTTGCGCGAGACGTCGTAGCGCGCCTTAAAGGTACCCACGTCGATTCGCGCGCCCGCGGCCTCGTCTTTGAGCGCACGCAGATCCTGCTTGAGGCGGTCGAGCGCGGACTGGTGGAAGTACACGGCCTCGAGCCTGACCAGGATCTTCTGCCGGACGAGCAGCTGCACGACGCGGGCCATGACCTCCGGCGGGACGCCGTGGGCCGCGGCCACCTCCTTCGGATCCGGCGGCCTGAGACCCGCCTCGCGAAACGCCGTCTCGCACGCCGCGCGGGCGCCCTCCTCGGCCGGCGACAGCGAGACGCGGTGCGATGCCAGCGCGACGCGATCCCGCCCCGCGATCCGGCCGGCCTCGTACAGGCCCGACAGCACGTGCTCGAACACGCCGTCGCCCGCCCTGGCGAACTCGCGTTCGCGCAATTCCTCCCTCGGCATCCCCTCGGCCAGCGGCTCGCTCCGGTGGTGATCGCCGAGGCGCTGCAACACCCGCCGGCCGAGCGCATCGAGCACGGGCGGCGACACGAGCGTCTGACCGACGCGGGCCACCGCGCCCGACCGGATCAGATCGCCAACCAGGGCGTCGACCCCGGCGGGATCGACGCCCGCACGGCTCACGAGGGCCGCGACCGGGAGCCCGCCCGCGCCCCGCTCGTCGACCATCGTCGTCACGGCGAGGCGGGCGGCGGCGGGAGAGGCGAGATCGCTCGCGTCGAGACTGCCGAACCGCGCGAGCGAGGAGGGCGTGCGGATGGCGCCCCGCGCCGGATGCGGATCGAGGACCAGGCCACCCGCGATCGTCGCCGGCGGCGAGTAGGCGCGCAGGATGAACCGATCGCCGCGGGACAGGACGGCCGGCTCCTCGAAGCGCAGTCGGACGTAGGCTGACCGCCCGCCTGGGATCTCGACGGCAGGCAAGGCGGCCGGCGGCGCGCTCCCCTTCTCCGCCCCTCCCGGAAGCACCGAGGCGAACGCCACCCGCCCCAGGATCTCGCTGGTGCCCTGGTGGAACCTGACGCGGGTCCCATGGCGCAGCCCGCGCACCGAGGAGACGACCTCGATGCGGGCATCGATCATCCGGGTGGGCTCGAGCGTCGCCGGAGTCAGGAGCGCATCGCCACGGCCGATCTCGGCGAGTTCGATCCCGCCCAGGTTCAACGCCACACGCTGCCCGGCGCGCGCGACGGCGGCGGACTCGCCGTGCACCTGCACGCCGCGCACCTTGACCCGTCGATCGCCCGGCATCGTCACAAGCTCGGCGTCGGTCCGCACCGAACCCGAGAGCAGCGTGCCGGTGACGACGGTGCCGAAGCCTCTCACGGAGAAGGCCCGGTCGATCGGCAGCCGCACGGCCCCCTCGTCGGCGCGCGGTCGCACGCGCCGCGCGAGATCGACGAGCGTGTGCCGGAAGAGGTCGAGGCCCTCGCCGGTTCTCGACGAGACGGCCACCATCGGAGCGCCGTCGAGGAAGGACCCGGCCGCCAGTTCGCGTACCTCAATCCGCACGAGCTCCACCGTGTCCGCGTCGGCGAGGTCGGATTTCGTGATCGCGACGACGCCGTGACGCACGCCGAGCAGGCGGCAGATCTCGAAGTGCTCTCGCGTCTGCGGCATCACCGACTCGTCGGCGGCCACGACCAACACGACCGCGTCGATCCCGCCGACACCCGCCAGCATGTTCTTGACGAAGCGCTCGTGGCCGGGCACGTCGACGAACGAAAACACGAACTCGCCCGACGCCCAGTGCGCGAACCCGAGGTCGATCGTGATCCCGCGCGCCTTCTCTTCCTTGAGACGGTCGGGGTCGGTGCCGGTGAGCGCCAGCACGAGCGCGCTCTTGCCGTGGTCGATGTGGCCGG
>PMKG01000330.1 GCA_003157675.1 Acidobacteriota bacterium | reverse complement strand
TTGGGGGTTCGGGCCGTGATCACGCTGCACCCGCGCCCGACGATGATCACCCGTCCCAGTTCGACCAGATGAAGGATGGTGTCGACGGTGTCGGGGACAATCCTCCAGCCCGCCGGCTCCAGCCCGAGCACGTCCGCCATGGTCTCCTGCAGGTAGGAGCGGCGGTCTTCGGGGAGGTGCGGTGCGAGCTCGGTCGGCAGGTGGTGCTCCTTGAGTACTTTCTCGATGAGCTGGCGGTCGAAGACCGTCCACTTGCACGATCCCTTCGGCGGTTCTTTCTCCTGCAGGAGGGTCGCCAGCCGCTCGACGACCTGCCGCGCCCCGCAGCCTGTCTGGCGCGCCACGGTCACGGCGGGACCCGGCACGTGGCGGCGCGCGGCAGGCTGCTTGGATGGACGGTCCCTGAGCTGGGCCACCACGTAGGCCCGGGCCAGATCGAGAGAGACGTCGCTGTAAATGGACTCCGAGAACCGCTCGAAGGGCATGCCTGCCTCCTGTACATACAGGTTAGCGCGGCGCGCAGGTCGCCGACCTCAGCGTCCAGTGCCGGCCGGTCCGTTCGTGCACCAGCACGCACCGCGACCCGCTCTTGACGAGCCGGAAGTGCTCCGGGCGGCCCAGTTCGCGCCCGTTGAGTTCCACGCCCCGTGCGTCGCGGCGCACGACCCGATCGACGATCAGCACGTCGTCCGAGGTCAGCGCGGAGTCGGCGATGGTCACCGGCCCGCCGTTCATCGCCCGGCTCACCACCTCCGCCAGTTCGGCATGGCGCCGCCCGGTCGGGTTGGTGAGCACCGCCGGAACGTCTGGCGGCGCCACGCGCAACACGCAGCCGGAGAGGGTCAGCGTGGCCGCGACGATCGCCGCGCTCGCCGGGCGCCTCATGCCGATCACCACCGCAGGATGCGGTTCTCCCGGAACGGGGATCTGTGGAGCAGTCCGTCGGTCACGGGACGGACCTGCGCTCCGACCACGGGGGACCTGGTCAAGGATGCGGAGGAGGATGGCGCGGGGCAGGTCGCGCTTGTGAGGTAGCCCAGGGCCGCCGCCAATCTGGCTTCGCTGCTGTCGCCAAGAACGTGGGTGAAGTCGTCCGCCACCGCGCAGCCGGGTATCTGCACGCCAACCGTGCCCGTGGCGTTGGCCGGGGAGAAGCCGTCCGGGTAGTCACCGAACCCCTGCTGATTGACGCCCTTGAATTCGATCGAGAAATAGGTGGTCCCGCAGTTGTCTTGCGGATAGAAGCCATAGGGCTTGCCGCACGTGGTGCCGCCGATGAGGATCACCTGAAGGCCGACACCCCTCAGACTGTTGATGATCGACTCGCTGGCCGAGCAGGTGTTCGCGCCCGTCAGGACCACCACCCGCATGAGGTTCAGCGTCGGCAGGGGCGTGCCGCTCGCGGGTCCGGAGAACCCCTGGGCGGTCGCGTGGAACGCGACCGGCGTGATCACGCGCCCCGTGACCGGATCCACCGCCGGGTGCTTGTCGTTGAACACCGTCTGCTCGAACGTCTTGCCCGTGGTCTGCGCGGACCCCGCGATCATGTACGCGACCTCGCTCGCGATGTCGAGGTAGCCGCCGCCGTTGTACCGGATGTCGAGCACCAGGTCGGTGACGTGCGCATTCGCGAGCTGTTGGAAGGCCGTAATGAGCTCACCTTCCGCGGTCGCGAGGTGATCGTTGAAGAGCATGTAGCCCACGGTGCCGGCGTTGAGCGTCTCGACGCTCTGGACCGGCGTCGACGTCACGTTGGCCGACACCATCGTGATCGTCCTAGGCGTCATGGCCCCGGCATCGAGGACGCTGAACGTGTGCGAGGCGCCGGTCACCGTCGGGAAAAGCCCCTCGTTCAGCGTGGCGACACTGGCCGAGTCGCTCGCGTTGACGACGTCCACGCCGTCGACGGTCAGCACCTTGGCCCCGCGGGCGAGGTTCGCGGGGGGCGACGTGGCGACCGTGTTCGGCTGCGTGTAGGCGACCATGACGAGGCGGGGCGGCTTCGAGGCGAGCACGAGGAACTCGGCCCCGTAGCCCGCCTCCACGCCGGACTGCGACAACGCCTCCCACTGAGAGGTCACATAGGTGAAATGGAACTTGTCCTTCGCGGCGCCGGACGGCGTCAGGGCCGATGTCTTCAGGAGGTTGAAGTACGCCGGTGTCGCGTAGAGCGACGGGTCGAGGTCCGGCACCTCGCTGTACCAGAGATACAACTCGTTGGTCCACGACCGCAGGAAGTTGTTCTCGGTGAGGGTCGAGCCCTGGATGTCGGGATAGCGGACGCCGGTGTAGGGATCGATGCCCGTCCGGGGCGAGGCGCACCGGCTCGCGAAGGTCCCCGACGCGGGGAACACGCCGGGGGTCCATGACGCCGGAAGGGAGCTCGATGTGCCCGAGTTCCCTCCGCAACCGGCCAGCGTGACGAAACTCGCCAGGATGAGCCAGCGCGATTCTGAACGCACGAAATCACGATAACACATGTGCGTTCGGAACCAGGCGGCACCAGGTCATCCGCGCGCCGTTTGTGGTTTACAATCCAGGTCGTCACTCGGTCCACGAAGGGAGGCATGACGCTCATGGTGAACACCGCACTGACCGCCGCCGCTCTGGTTCTGCTCGCCTCGCCTCTGCCCGACGGGTCGGGCATCCTGATCGTCGAGAAGACGACGACCGGCACGACCGCGCAGACCAGCCAGGTTCAGATCGAAGGCAGCCGCATGCGCGTCGATTCGGCCGGCGCTCCCGGCGAGAAGCAGACGATCATCTTCGACGGCGCGAAGCAGGTGATGTGGATCGTCAACGTCGACCGGAAGACCTACAGCGAGATGACGAAGGCGGACATGGACCGCATCGGGGGCCAGGCGGCGGGGGCCATGGCGCAGATGCAGGAACAGCTCAAGAACATGCCGCCGGAGCAGCGGGCGATGGTCGAGAAGATGATGCAGGGCCGGGGGATGATGCCGGCCGCGGGCGCGCCGCCGGCGCCGAAGACGGTCTATCGCCCCGCCGGCACCGACAAGGTCGGCAAGTGGACGTGCAACAAGTACGATGGGTACCAGGGCAGCCAGAAGACGGCGGAGGTCTGCGCCATCGCCTCGGAGACCCTCGGGTTCGCCCTCGCCGATTTCGACGTCTCGCGCCAGCTGGCCGAGTTCCTCGGAAAGCTGATGCCACAGAATGCGGACCGGGTGTTCAGCGTAGGCAGGGCCGACGAGCAGGGCTTCAGCGGCGTGCCGGTCCGAAGGGTGATCTGGACGGGACAGGCGCAGACGATCGTCGAGCTGACCGACGTCAGCCGGCAGAGTTTCCCCGCATCGACGTTCGAGGTTCCCGCCGGGTACAAGAAGGAGGCGATGGGCGAAGGGCAACGCCGCTGACGGATCGACGACAGGCTTCGGGGGGGCCATGGCGGGCCCGTACGACGGCGCCGAGACCAACCGGGTCACGGTGGTAACATGACATCCGGCAACGCCCAGCCAAGATGCCGGAGACGCAGGCGCACGTCGTCATCGCCGGCGGAGGATTCGGCGGCATCAGCGCCGCGCGCGCCCTCGCGTCAGGCGCCGTGCGCGTGACGCTCCTCGACCGCCACAATTATCACGTGTTCCAGCCGCTCCTCTACCAGGTGGCGACCGCGGGCCTCTCGCCCGAGGACATCGCCTCTCCGATCCGGTGGATGCTCCGGCACCAGCGGAACACGCGCGTTCTTCTCGCGGAGCTTCGCAGCATCGGTCCCGACCATGGGTTCGTACGCCTCGACGAGGGCGAGATGGCGTACGACCACCTTGTACTCGCCACCGGCGTGCGTCACTTCTATTTCGGACACGACGAGTGGGAGCCGCACGCGCCAGGGCTCAAGACGCTCGACGACGCGCTGTTGATCCGGAAGCGGTTCCTGCTGGCCTACGAGCGCGCCGAACGGACCGCCGATCCTGTGGAGCGGCAGCGCCTGCTCACGTTCGTCGTGGTCGGCGGCGGGCCTACCGGCGTGGAGTTGGCCGGGGCGCTGGCGGAGATTGCGCGGCACACCCTTCGCGACGAATTCCGTTCGTTCGAGGCCGGGGCGTCGAGGGTGATGCTGTTCGAAGCCGCGCCGAACATCCTGGCGATGTACCCGCCAGACCTTCAGGCGGCCGCGGAGCGCTCGCTCCGCAGGCTGGGCGTGGAGCTGAGGAAGAACAGTCCCGTGACGGCGCTCGGGCCGCACGAGCTGGTCGCGGGCGGCCAACGGATTGCGGCCGGTACCATTCTGTGGGCGGCAGGCGTGGCCGCGTCCCCCGTGGCGACAAGCCTCGCGGTTCCCCTGGATCGCGCGGGCCGGGTACCGGTGGAACCGGACCTCTCGGTTCCCGGCCATCCGAACGTGTACGTCATCGGGGACCTCGCGGCCTTCGAGCAGGACGGCCACGAGCTTCCGGGTGTCGCCCAGGTGGCCATCCAGCAGGGACGGCACGCCGCCGACAACATCCTGCGTTCGGTTGAGGGACGTGCGCGTCGGCCGTTTCGGTACCGTGACTACGGCAACATGGCCACCATCGGGCGCGCCGCGGCCATCGCCGACCTCGGCCCGCTGCACCTGTCCGGATGGCCGGCATGGGTCGCGTGGCTCTTTCTCCACATCATGAAGCTCGTGGGCTTTCGCAACCGCCTCGCCGTCCTGCTCCAATGGGCCTGGGCATACTTCACCTATCAGCGCAGCGTCCGGCTGATCACGGGGACGAGCGACGAGGGGCAAGGAAACCGTGTGTAGGGCGACCCTATAGGGTTGCCATGGGGCGAGAGAAGGATGACCGATGACGAAGTCACACGGCGTGACCCCCTCCGATGTCGTGTTCCTGCTCGATGTCGACAATACGCTTCTCGACAACGACGCCGTCGAACAGGACCTGAGGCGTCACATCGAGGAGGCCTTCGGCACCGAGTGCCACGACCGGTACCTGGAGATCTTCGAGCAACTCCGGGCGACGTTGGGCTACGCGGATTACCTCGGCGCGCTGCAGCGCTACCGCATCGAGCACCCGCGAGAGCCGCACCTCATCCAGATCTCGCTCTTCCTCGTGGACTACCCGTTCCGCGATCGCCTGTATCCGGGTGCGCTGGACGTCGTCAGGCGACTGCGCCGCCAGGGGACGACGGTCATCCTGTCGGATGGCGACGTGGTCTTCCAGCCGCGCAAGGTCGCGCGCTCGGGGCTGCTCGATGCGGTCGAGGGCCAGGCGCTCATCTACATCCACAAGGAGCAGATGCTGGACGACGTGGCGCAGCGCTACCCGGCGCGGCACTACGTGATGCTCGACGACAAGCTGCGCATCCTGTCGGCGATGAAATCGGTGTGGGGCTCGAGGCTGACCACCGTGTTCGTCGGCCAGGGACACTATGCGCGCGACCCGAAGATCCTGGCCGCCTGTCCGCCTGCCGACGTCAGCATCGAGCGCATCGGCGACCTGGCCCACGGCGAACTTCCGGCGTGGGCGGCCGCGGCCGCCCGCCAGGGGTAGCCGCACCGGCCGGCAGGAATCGGCTCCGCGGTCTCGCATTCCGATGGCCGGTGTTCTAAAGTACGAGGAGGGCTCGACGCCGGAGGAGGACACATGCAACTGGGAATGGTCGGCCTCGGCCGCATGGGGGGCAACATGGTGCGCCGGCTTCTCAGGGGCGGGCACGCGTGCACCGTGTACGACCTGTCGCCACAGGCGGTGGCGGATCTGGTCGGCGATCACGCCGTGGGCGCCTCGTCGCTGAAGGAACTGGCGCGGCGGCTCGACAAGCCCCGCGCGGTGTGGCTGATGGTCCCGGCGGCGGTCGTCGACACGACCATCGCGGAGCTGCTGCCCCACCTCGAAAGCGGCGACATCCTGATCGATGGCGGCAACAGCCACTTCCCGGACACGATTCGCCGCACCCAGTACGTC
>PMKG01000325.1 GCA_003157675.1 Acidobacteriota bacterium | reverse complement strand
TAGAAGTAGTTCTTGCGCGCGAATACGGAGACCGGCTGCACACGGCAGCCGAGCGCGAGGGCCGCGAGGATAGCGAAGTCGACGGCGCGCGCGTTCGCCACCGGCAACGCCCCGGGCAGGCCGAGGCACACCGGGCACACGAGCGTGTTCGGCGGCGCGCCCGCGCGGGCGGCGCACCCGCAGAACATCTTCGTGTCGGTAGCGAGCTGGGCGTGTATCTCCAGCCCGATGACCGGCTCCCACGTCATCGCCGTATGGTAACAGACGGGACGGCCTGAGCCCTGAGTCTTGAGTCTTGAGCCTTGAGCCTTCTGTTGACGTGCGAGCCCGGCCGGGCGAGGATCTCCGGGATTGACCACGTGACGAATCGACTCTTCTTCCTCGCCGCCGGTCTTGCGCTTGGCGCCTTCCTCGCCGGGGCATGCGCGCATCGCGTGCCCGCCCGACCGCCGATCACCGTCCCCACGGGCCCACCGGCGGTCGGCTCACTCCGCGTGCGCGTCGACCAGCGGGTGGAGATCATCGCGATCGAGGAGTATGTGGCTGGCTGTGTGGCGGCCGAGCTCGGGTCGCTCGACCTCACGCCGCCCGCGGCGGTCCGCGCGCGCGACGTGCAGGCCATCCTCTGCAGGAGCTATGGGGCGGCCAGCGTCGGCCGCCACGCCGCCGAGGGATTCGACGTCTGCTCGACCACGCACTGTCAGATCTACCGGCCGGTGCCCGCGACCGTGATCGGCCGGCTCAGCCGGGAGGCGGCGGCGAGGACGGCCGGCCAGGTGCTGCTCTTCGCCGGTCGGCCGGTGCAGCCGGCCTATCACGCCGATTGCGGGGGCCATACGACCACGCCTGGTGAAGTCTGGGGGGGCGATTCTCCCCCCTTCCTTGTCTCCGCCCCGGACCATGCGTGCCCTCGACGCCCGGCGTGGCACCTCGAAGTGACACTGGTCCGCCTCGCCGAGGTGCTTCGGACCTCGACCGGCATCGCCGTGGACGGCCCCCTGCGAGAGGTCGCCGTGGACCGCCGCGACTCATCGGGTCGCGCCGCCTGGATCCGCCTGACCGGCCGGCAGCCCCTCGTCGTCCGGGGCACCGACTTCCGGGCGGCCGTCGCACGCGGCCTCGGGCCTTCTTCGCTGCCGAGCACGCTGTTCGACCTCGTGCAACGAGGGGGAACCGTCCGGTTCGAGGGACATGGCAACGGCCACGGTGTCGGCCTGTGCGAGGCGGGCCTGATCGCGCGAGCGGCCCGCGGCGACAGCCCCGAGGCCATCCTCGCTCACTACTTCCCCGGCACGCTCATCGCCCCCCGGTAGGTCGGCGACATGCCAGCCGGGCGGCCCGACACCGGTCGAGCCGGACGTCTCCTGACGAAATCCCGTACAATAGATGGCCGAGGGTGGGCCGGCATACTTCGGGAACCCCCTGTAAACGTTTTGCCGAGCCCAGCGTAGTTCATGATAGGACGCGATCAGGACTCGAGAGATCCAGGAATGCCCACTGCATCGGCCGACAGGGGCCTGTCCGACGTGCCGGAAGAGACGCTCCCGGTGTCGCTGCCCGATCTCCCGCGCCCTGACGACGAGTCGCGCCTGGCGGCGGAGGTCAAGCGGCTGATTCGCGAGGGGAACCTGCCGGCCGCACGCGACCGGTTTTCGGCCCTGGTCCGCCGGCAGCAGCGCCGGGCGTCCCGCATCGCGTATCACTTCCTGCGCGACGCCGCCGACGCGGACGAGGCTGTACAGGACGCCTTCATCAAGGTGTTCTCGCACATCGACTCGTTCCGCGACGAGTTGCCGTTCGAGGTCTGGTTCACGCGGATCCTCATCAACGGCTGTCTCGATCGGCAGAAGGCGCGGCGGCGGAGGGCGCGCTGGATCATTTCGGCGCCGGAGGCGGAACCGGGCGAGCGGGCGTGGGCGGAATCGGTCCCGTCGACCGGCCCGTCACCCGAGGAGGCGCTGTTGCTCCGGGAGCGGCGCGCGCAGATCGCCTCCGCCGTCGGCAAGCTCCCTGAACGGCAGCGGACGATTTTCCTGCTGTGTCACTACGAGGGGTGCTCATCGCGGGAGGTCAGCACGATCACCGGCCTGAACGAATCGACGGTGCGCGTGCACCTGTTTCGTGCGGTTCGCAAGTTGCGCTCGTTGCTCGGAGGAAACCTGTGAAAATGGATCGCTTTCACCCCGCGGACGACCGGCTCATCGCGGTCTACTTCGGCGACGAAGAGGCCAGCGAGGGCGACCGGCGAACCGTGCGGCAGCACCTCCACGGATGCGAGACGTGCACGTGGCGATACACCGAGCTGACGGCCCCGCTCGAGCGGCTGCGGCGTGACGCGGCCAGCGAGGCGGACGAAGTGTTCACCGCGGCGCGTTTGGACGCGCAGTGCACGAAGATCCTGGATCGGCTCGAGGACCGGGCTCACGCCTCCCGCGTGGTGCCGTTCCCCAGCGCGTCGACCCGCCTGGGCCGGCCGGTCATCCACCGGCTGGCCATGCGCTGGGTGGCCGCGGCGGCCGCCGCCTGCCTGCTCCTGGGCTTTATGGCCGGGCGGATGCTCGAGTTCGGCAAGATGCGGACGGTCCCGACGGCGCCCGTCGCGCGGACCGCCCCGATCACGCCGGTGTCGCCCGGGCTCGTCAGCGACAGCCCCGTTGTGAGCGACTCGAACGAGGCCGACGAAGCGACCATCAACGAGATCGAAGCGGCCATGCAGACGCGGCGGATTCCCGCCCTGGCGGTGCTCGACGAGATGACGCCGCACCTGCGGCCCGAGGCCGTCATGGCCCGCTCCATGCGTTGAGGTCGGCCTGCCCCCATGGCTGACCTCATCTTCCGGAAGGGCTTCGCGCTCGGACCGGAGGTGGCCGGCGAGCTGGCCGCCGATTACCACAGCGGACTCGTCCAGGACATCAAGGCCGCCGGTTTTCGGTTCGAACGCGGCCGGCTGACCGTCCACCTGGCCCACGAATTCGGGTTCTGCTACGGGGTCGACCGCGCGATCGACTACGCGTACCAGGCCCGCCGCCGATTTCCGGACCAGGCGGTGTACCTGACCGGCGAGATCATCCATAACCCCAGCGTCAACCAGAACCTGCGCCGGCTCGGGATCCGCTTCCTGTCGGAACCGGATTGTTCGGCGGCGACGCCGGGCCCGGGCGACGTGGTCATCCTGCCGGCCTTCGGGGTGCCGGTCGAGCTGCTGGCCGAGCTCCAGCGCCAGGGATGCACGCTCGTCGACACCACGTGCGGGTCGGTGCTCAACGTCTGGAAGAACGTCCGCCGGTACGCCGCCGACGGCTTCACGTCGGTCATCCACGGCAAGATCCATCACGAGGAGACGCAGGCGACCGCCTCGCAGGCCACCGACCAGCCCGGGGGGCGGTATCTGGTGGTCCTGAACCGCGCCGAGGCGACCGCCGTGTGCGGCTACATCGAGCGCGGCGGCGACCGGCGGGTCTTCCTCGAGCGGTTCGGCCCCGCCGCGTCGGCCGGCTTCGACCCCGACCGGGACCTGGCCAGAATCGGTCTGGCCAACCAGACCACGATGCTGATGTCCGAGTCGCTGGAGATCGCCGAGATGTTCCGGCAGGCCATGGCCGCACGCTACGGGGACGCCTCGCTCGCCGAACGTTTCAGGGCCTTCGAGACCATCTGCAGCGCGACGCAGGATCGGCAGGACGCCGTGGTCACCCTGCTCGACGCTCACCGGCTCGACCTGATGCTGGTCATCGGGGGCTATAACAGCAGCAATACGACGAACCTGGCGAAGATTTGCGCCAGGCGCCTGCCGACCTATCACATCGCAGACGTGACGGCCCTGATCTCGGGCGCGACCATCCGACACCGCCCGGTCGCCGGCCCGGACGAGATGGTCGAACCTGGCTGGCTTCCCTCCTCCGGTCCGGTCGTCATCGGCATGACCGCCGGCGCCTCGACTCCCGACCACATCGTCGGCCTGGTGGTGGAGCGGCTCGCGGACTTGGCGAACGGGTAAACGCGTTCCGGGCCCTCGTCGTAAATGGCTGTGAGGTGAAGGAGTGTGTCGACGGTGATCATCAGGCAGGTGTCGGCGGCGCTGCTGGCCGGGGTGCTTGCGGCGGCGGCCGTGGCGGTGTCGGCCCAGCAGCACAGCCCCCAGCGCCCGGCGCAGAGCCAGGCGCATGACGACCAGCGCGCGGACGGCCGGCGTGGAACGCCCGGGGTGCCCCAGCGGGCCAAGTGGTGGCAGGACGACAAGGTCAAGGCCGATCTCCACCTGAGCGGCGACCAGTCGGCCCGCATCGAGGACGTGTTCCAGTCGTTCTTCACCAAGATGAAGGGCACCGCCGAGGACCTCAGCCGCCGCGAAGAGCAGCTCTCGAAGCTCATCAGCGCCAACGACGTCACCGAAACCCAGTTGCTGAAGGAAGCCGACCAGGTCGAGGTCCTCCGGGGAACGCTCGGAAAGGCCCGTACGTTGATGCTGTTCCGGATGCGGCGGGTGTTGTCGCCCGACCAGCGGAACAAGCTGGCGGAGATTCAGAAGACCCAGGAACAGGAACGTCGGGCGGGCCGCCCGCCGGAACGCAGCCAGATCCCCTAGGTTCGCGCACCACGCCCTCATTTCAATCCCGAACGTGGGAGGCAGATCAGTGAAGACGTTGCCCAGTCCGATTCGAACCGTGTGCATCGCGGCAGCTGTCATGGCGGCCATCGCCGGCCAGGCGCGGGCCCAGGTCGTGTCCGAAGCGAGAGTGTCCGAACTGCTCTCGCAGGCCAGGGCCCAGGTCCAGGCGCAGAGCCAGTCGAATGCGTCGCCGGGATCCGGGCAGCCAGCCGCATCGGTCCCGACGACGAATCTCACTCTCGACGAGGCCGTGAAACGCGCTCTCGACTCGAACATCGACCTGGTGGTGGGGCGGCTGAACCCCCAGATCCAGGACCTGGCCAACGCGCAGACGCGCGGGCTCTACCGCCCGACGCTGACGTCGAGCTTTGGCGACAACTTCAACCGGTCGCAGCCGACCTCCCAGTTGAGCGGCGGCTCGAGCCTCGCGGCCGGCATCGAGAGCGGCACCTATTCCTGGTCGGCCGGGCTCTCCCAGGCGCTGCAGTTCTCGGGCGGCACGGCCTCGGTGTCGTGGGCCAACACGCGCAACGACACAACGAGCAACAACGCGATCCTCAACCCGACCTACCAGAGCTCGGTGCAGCTGTCGGTGACGCAGCCNNACGCCTACTGGGACTTCGTCTACGCCGTGCAGGCGGTCGACGCGGCGCGCATGTCGGTGGACCTGGCCCAGAAGCTGGTCGACGACAACAAGGTCCGCGTCGAGATCGGTACCCTGGCGCCGCTCGACGTCGTGACCGCGCAGGCCGAGGCGGCCGCGAGGCAGCAGACGCTGGTGACGACGGTGGCCAACCGCCGGCTGGCCGAGATGGCGCTCAAGCGCCTCATCGTGAGCGGCACGGCCGACCCGATCTGGAGCGCGACGCTCAACCCGACGGACCGTCCGCCGACCGACTTCGGCGAGAAGATCGACCTCGAGGGGGCGCTTCGCTACGCGCTCGAGAAGCGGACCGACCTGGTCATCGCGCGCAAGAACCTCGACAGCAGCAACATCTCGCTGAAGTACCTGCACAACCAGATCCTCCCGCAGGTGGACCTGACGGCCTCCTACGCGGGCTACGGCATCGGCGGCACGGGCCTCGTGAGGAACCAGTCGCTCGGCGGCGCGATCATCAGCACGATCCCGGGCGGGTACTCCGACGCGCTGTCGGTCATGCGCCGGTTCAGCTATCCGCGTTGGACCGTGGGGATCAACCTGACGTACCCGATCGGCATGAGCGCGGCTGACGCCAGCCTCGCCCGGGCGCAGGTGCAGTATCAGCAGTCGGTCCAG
>PMKG01000256.1 GCA_003157675.1 Acidobacteriota bacterium | reverse complement strand
ACCACATGACTACAACGCCTGTCACCGAGTTGGTCATCAACGTGTCGTCTGCGGCGGCGGCCAAGATCATTTCGTTGCTGACTGAAGAGAACAAGCAGGAATCCGGCCTTCGGGTGTTCGTCCAGGGCGGCGGATGCTCGGGATTCCAGTATGGCCTGATGATCGAGGACGGCCCCGGGGGCACCGACACGGTCATCGAGTCGAGCGGCGTGAAACTGTTCGTCGACCCGATCAGCGTGCGGTACCTGAAGGGCGCGCAGGTGGATTTCGTCGACAACGTGGCCGGCGGCGGGTTCACGATCCACAACCCCAATGCCGTGACGACGTGCGGGTGCGGCCAGTCGTTCACCGTGGACGACGAAGGCGGGCATTGAGACGGGCCGGGGCGGGCGCGGCCTCGGGCCGAACGACAGCCAGCGGACTCGGACCGAAACAGCCATGGCCCACGCCCTGACCGACGTCGACGGCTTGCGTCCTGCCGGAAGCAAGCACTCCAGCAAGCGCGACTCCATCCTCGACGTGTTCCTGCAGCACGAGGGGCACCTGAGCGCGGACGATCTGTACGACCTCGTCCGCCGGGACGACCGCCAGATCAGCCGGGCGACGGTGTACCGCGCGCTGCAGTGGATGGTGGAGGCCGGGATCGCCCGCAAGGTGGACTTCGGCGAAGGGCGGTTTCGCTTCGAGCACTCGTACCGGCACCCGCGGCACTTTCACCTCATCTGCCAGTCGTGCAACCGCTCGTCGGAGTTCCTCAGCTCGGACATCGAGGCGCTCGTCGAGGAGATCGCGTCGGCCAGGAACTTCTCGGCGCGGCAGAGCGTCCTGCAGATTTACGGCACGTGCGGGGAGTGTCGCACGGGGCGGGCGGAACCTCCGGACGTGGTGACCAACGAGCTGCTGTTCGCGCGCGATGCGATGCGCATCGCGATTGCGACGGAGCGTTCGGGGGTCGAGTTCTACATCCGTGCCGGACGCGCATCGGGTGACGCGCGCGCCAGGGCCGTCTTCGAGCGGCTGGCCGACGACGAGCGCGGGCACCTGGCAGCCGTCGAACAACGCTATCAGCGCCTGCTCGCGCAGGACCCGCGGCTCGAGTCGCGCCCCACGTTCCTGTTCTTCAAGGGGGCGGCGAACGGGTTGTTCGCGGCCGGCGCCGAGCAGGTGGGCCGGGGCATCGGCCACGAGCAGGCACTGATGATCGCCATCCGGTGCGAGCGGGCGTCGCACCGGTTCTTCAAACGGTACGGCGAGCGGTTCGAGGATCCCGAAGGCCAGCGGCTCTTCCTGGAGTTCGCTGGCGAAGAGCGGGCCCACCTGGATCTGCTCATCCGCGCGTACCGCGGGCTCAGTCGGCGTCGGCGCGCGCGGCGCCCGGCCCGGACGCCGCGGCGCACCAGGGTCGAGGCGTGATCGATCTCCACGTTCATACCACGGCGTCAGACGGCCGCTCGTCGCCCGAACAACTCGTGCACGTCGCCCGACAGGCCGGCGTTCACGTCCTTGCCGTCACCGACCACGACACGACGGCGGGCCTCGACCAGGTAGCCGCGGGGTGCGCCGAGGCCGGGATCGAATGGGTGCCCGGCGTCGAGATCACGTCGACGCACGACGAGGCGGACGTGCACCTGCTCGGCTACTTCGTCGACTGCCGGTCGCCGGTCCTCACCGCGTTCCTCGAGAGGCAGGCGACCGATCGCCTGCGCCGCATCCGCGAGATGATCGAGAAGCTCGAGACGCTCGGCGTTCGCGTCGACGCCGACGCCGTCTTCGAGGATCACGGGATCCAGGCCGGCGGATGGATCGGACGGCCGCTGCTCGCGCGGGCGCTGGTGCGCCAGCAGGTCGTACGATCGACGCGAGAGGCGTTCGAGAAATACCTGTCGACGACCGGCGCGGCCTGGGTTCCCCGGCGCGCCCCGAGTCCCGCCGACGTGATCGCGCTGATCCATCGCGTGGGCGGGCTGGCCTCGCTCGCGCACCCCGGGCACATGGGCCACGACGAGTGGATCCCGTCGATGGCGGCGGCCGGCCTGGACGCGCTCGAGGCCTACTACCCCGAGCACTCGCCCCAGATCACCACGCACTACTGCATCCTGGCCGAGCGGCTCGGCCTGTCGCTGAGCGGCGGGTCCGACTACCACGGCGACCCGGCTTACGGCCCGGCCCGGCCCGGGTCGGTCTCACTTCCGACCGAGGCGTTCGAGGATCTCAAGCGCCGCGCGATTGGCGGAAGGTGCTAGGGAGCGGCGCCCGTGCCCCTCGTCGACATCCGGTCGATCGTGAAGCACCACGGCGGTCTTCGCCCGTTCCGCCTGCGCGAGCTGTCCGTTGAGGCCGGCGACGTGGTGGGGATCGGCGGGCCGGACGAACAATCGGCCGCGGTGTTCACCGACCTGCTGACCGGGACGACGTTGCCCGACGAGGGGGAGATCGTGGTGGCCGGGCGTTCGACCGCGTCGCTTCGCACCCCCGACCAGTGGCTGTCCTTCCTCGACTGTTTCGGCCTCGTCAACGCGCGCGCCGTGCTGCTCGACCGGTTGACGATCGCGCAGAACCTCGCCATCGCGCGCACCCTCGACGTCGACCCGATGTCGGCGGAGACGAGGGACATGGCGGCTCGCATGGCGGCCGAGGTCGACCTCGACCCGTCCGCGCTCGACGATGTGCTCGCGGCCGGCCCGGCGCTGACGCGCCTCCGCATCCGCCTTGGCCGTGCGCTGGCGCATAATCCGTCCGTCCTCGTCATCGAACACCCCAGCCTTGGCCTCGAACGAGGCGAGGTGGCCGACGTCGCCCGCCTCATCAGGCGTGTCGGCGAAGGCCGGCGTCTCGCGTCGATCGTCGTAAGCGCCGACCCCGAGGTGCTTCGCGTGTCGGCCACCCGCGCGCTGACCTGGCGGCCGGCGACCGGCGAGCTCGTTCGGGCGACGCGGTGGTCCCGGTGGGCTCGACGGTAAGGGGTTGCGCCATCGACGGAAGTTGGTAGGGTGTAATCAGTCCCTGACGGGACGCGACCGGAGGAGAGTCGAATGCCGAGCGGGATCATCAAGCGGCTGGTGCGGGACCGGGGATTTGGCTTCATCCGCGACGACGCCGGCCAGGAGTGGTTCTTCCACCGCAGCACCGTGGCGCAGGGCGCGTTCGACGAGCTGGCCGAGGGTCAGCGCGTCAGCTTCGACGAGGAGACATCGGCCAAGGGGCCGAGGGCGGGCAACGTGCGCGCCGACGCGTGACGCGCGGCCGAGTCGAATGGCCTGCCACGAGCGAGCTGTCCGGCCAGCGTCAGTTCCCGCTTGCGAGTCGAGTGGCGGAAGCGCCTGGGAGTCGAACCCAGCCCCCCCGCAAAGCAGGGGGCGACCGATTTTGAAGACCGGGAGAGCCACCGGGCCCCGTTCGCTTCCGGACGCATCTTATCAGAGGATCGACGGGCGCGAACACACGGCAAGCATCCATGCCATGCCGCGTGTCTCCCGGTTGTGTAGAGTCCGAGAACGGCGCCGCCGGTGCCGAGCGGAAGGAACCGGTCGGGCAGATACGGAGGTGGGCCCGGCCCCCAGGTGTTTGTCGCGGGAGCCGGGGGCTGACGCGAACCTCAGCCTTCGATCAGTCGAACTTCGCCGGCGCGCGGACCCTTCGCGGACTCCTCCGGCGTGAACTCGACGCGCTGTCCCTCGCGCAGCAGCTCGAACACTGCGCCGCGGACAGAACTCCGGTGGAAGAAGTGCTCGATGCCTCCTTCGTCACGAATGAAACCGAACCCCTTGTCGATGAGCAGACGCGCGATGGTCCCGGTCGGCATACCCGTGTCCTCCGATCAACGAAACCCCCAGGAACATCCCGGA
This sequence comes from Acidobacteriota bacterium, assembly GCA_003157675.1. GTDB lineage: Bacteria > Acidobacteriota > Vicinamibacteria > Vicinamibacterales > Fen-181 > FEN-299. The sequence goes on along the minus strand of PMKG01000256.1, from coordinate 1,679 downwards.
GGTGGCAGACAGCTGACGCGTCCGGAGACCCCACGGGCCGATCCCACGAACGTGCAGTGAAGCGCAAAAACGCCGCCGACGCAAACACGCCCGGCCAATAACGCCTCCGCCTGACGCGGGGGCGCAGTCGGGAGGTCTGACGCTGAGCTAGAAATCGGGCCAAGTTTAGGAATTTCCGTGCGGGAAGTCAAGCGCCACTAAGTCTTGATGGCGCTTCCTGTTGCGGGTGCGGCAGGCGTCGGCTGGGCTGCCGCCGCCGGTGCCGGCGCCGCCGGGGCCGGGTAGGTGGACCAGAAATGGCGCCCGCACTTCGGGCAGACCCAGTACTGATCCGGCCGCCACGGGTCACCGGGTCCGGGGTCGATCATCGCCATCGGCTCGCCGCAGCGCTGGCACGCGATCTTGACGTCGAGAGTCGCCATCCGGGGATTCTAGCACTTCTAGCGAGGCGGGCCTCAGACCGTCGGTCGCGCGCCTCGCTAGAACACGCCTCGCTAGAACCAGAAACGCTGCTGGCTAGGCCGGCGTAGAATGCTGCCGTGCCGACCGCGCCGCCTGCCGTGATTCTCGCCGCCGGTTTCTCCTCGCGGATGGGGCGCGACAAAGCGCGCCTGCCGATCCCCGGGGGCGGTTGGTTCCTGTCCCGCCTCGCTCGGACGTTCCTCTCGGCAGGCTGTCCGGAGGTAATGGCCGTTGTCGGACCGCTCGGCGACGACATCCACTCCGCCGCTGCGCGCGAGCGCCTGCCGATCAGGTTCGTCGTCAACCCGGATCCGTCGCGCGGTCAGTTGTCATCGCTTCAGGAAGCGCTCGCCGTCCTGGCCGGGCGCGCCCCGCACGGGCTGCTGGTGTCGCCGGTCGATCAGCCGCTGATTGCCGTCGACACCGTGCGGCGTGTGGTGGAGGAATGGTCGCGGTCGGCGGCGCCGATCGTGCGCCCGTCGTGTCGCGGACGGCACGGCCACCCGGTGCTGTTCGACGCCCGGGTGCTCGATGAGCTGCGGGAGGCAGACGTCTCGGTCGGCGCGCGCGCGGTGGTCCACGCGCACGCGACCGGCGCACACGACGTCGAGGTGGACGACCCGGCCGCGTTCGAGGACATCGACACGCCCGAGGACTACCGACGCGTCTTCGGCCAGCGCCTCGCCGAGGTCGAGGCCGCTGCTATTTCGCCGTCGACGGGTAGACCGCCCGGACGGCGATGACCAGCACCCAGGCGGCAATCGCGCCCCGCCACCACCCCTGCGTCGTCAGCCAGAGAATCCTGCCCAGGACCACGTCGAGCAGGCCGAGGACCAGCGCCAGGCAACCCAGGAGCAACAGGACCTGGTAGAACAGTTTTGCGTTCAAGGTGGCCTCCAGTCGGCGCATCATAGCACGGCGACGGTGCTACAATTCGTCCCCGATCCGCAACAACCGCCTTTCCGAACGGGGGAGTGCCGATGACGAAGAACATGGGACTCGTCGATCGTGTGGTTCGTTTCCTCGTGGCAGCGGTCATCGCGTATCTCTACATCAGCGGGACGATCGGCGGCTGGCAGGCGCTGGTGCTGGGGATCGTCGCGGTGGTCTTCGTCGTGACCAGCGCGATCGGCTTCTGCCCGGCCTACCTGCCGTTCAAGATCAGCACCTGCCGGAAGTAGGGACGAGGGACGCTTGTCCGCCGAAGCCCGGAGGGC
>PMKG01000103.1 GCA_003157675.1 Acidobacteriota bacterium | reverse complement strand
AAGGGCGTCGGCATCTGGGGCATCGACATCCCGGTCGGCTGGGGCTTCGCCATCGTCAACTTCGTCTGGTGGATCGGGATCGGCCACGCGGGCACGCTGATCTCCGCGATCCTCCTGCTCCTGCACCAGTCGTGGCGCACCTCGATCAACCGCTTCGCCGAGGCGATGACGCTGTTCGCCGTCTCGTGCGCCGGAATGTTCCCCATCCTGCACCTGGGCCGGCCGTGGCTCGCCTACTGGCTGTTCCCGTACCCGAACACGATGTCGGTCTGGCCGCAATTCCGGAGCCCGCTGATCTGGGACGTCTTCGCCGTCTCGACCTACGCCACCGTTTCGGCGCTGTTCTGGTTCATCGGGATGGTCCCCGACCTCGCCACGCTGCGCGACCGGGCCACGACGACCACTAGGCGGGTGATCTACGGGGTGCTGGCTTTGGGCTGGCGCGGGTCGGCCCGCCACTGGGCGCGCTACGAGACGGCGTACCTCCTGCTCGCCGGACTGGCGACGCCGCTCGTCGTCTCCGTCCATACCGTCGTCAGCTTCGACTTCGCCATCGCCATCGTCCCCGGCTGGCACACGACGATCTTTCCCCCGTACTTCGTCGCCGGGGCCATCTACTCGGGCTTCGCGATGGTGCTGACGCTGGCCATCCCGATCCGGGCGGCGTACGGACTGAAGGACTTCATTACCGACCGCCACCTCGAGAACATGGCGAAGGTAATGCTTGCGACGGGCCTGATCGTGGCGTACGGGTACGCCATGGAGGCATTCATCTCCTGGTATAGCGGCAACCCGAACGAGCGGTTCAACTACTGGAATCGCGTGACCGGGCCGTACTGGCCGGCGTTCTGGGCGCTCATCGCGACCAACATCGTGATCCCGCAGCTCCTGTGGCTGAAGCGCGTGCGGCGGAACGTGCCGCTGCTGTTCCTGCTCGCGCTCGTGATCAACACGGGGATGTGGCTCGAGCGGTTCGTGATCGTCGTCACGAGCCTGCACCGCGATTTCCTCCCCTCGTCCTGGGGGATGTATTACCCGACGAGGTGGGACTGGTTCACCTTCTTCGGCACGCTCGGCCTGTTCGTGTTCCTGCTGTTCCTCTTCCTGCGGTTCCTGCCGATGATCTCGATCTTCGAGATGCGGACGCTGCTGCCGGAGGCGAAGGTCAGGGAGGAGCACTGACCATGTCGATACACAGTGACGCTCGAACGCCTCGCCTCTACGGCCTGATGGCGGAGTTCGACAGCCCGGACGCGCTGGTGGCGGCAGCCCGCCGTACGCAGGAAGGCGGCTACCGCAAGTTCGACGCCTACACCCCGTTCCCGATCGAGGAACTGCACGAGGCGATCGACGCTCACCGCACCGCGGTGCCGCTGCTCGTGCTCATCGGCGGGATCGTGGGCGGCCTCTCGGGCTACGGCCTCGAGTACTGGGTGTCGATTGTCGCCTACCCGCTGAACATCGGCGGACGTCCGTTCCACAGCTGGCCGGCGTTCATCCCGATCACGTTCGAGATGACGGTGCTCTTCGCGGCGCTCACCGCGGTCTTCGGCATGTTGGCGCTGAACCGGCTCCCGGAGCCGTACCACCCGGTGTTCAACGCGCCGCGTTTCGCCCTGGCGACGCGCGACCGTTTCTTCCTGTGCATCGAGTCGGCCGACGCGAAGTTCGACACGGCCGCGACGCGGCGATTCCTGGAGAGCCTTGGTCCTCGCGAGGTGACCGACGTTGAGCCGTAAGATCCCGACCTTGCTCCTGGCTCTGACAGCCACGGCGCTCCTCGCCGGCTGCCGCCAGGACATGCACGACCAGCCGAAGGTCAAGCCGCTCGGCGAGAGCGACGTCTTCAGCGATCACCGGTCCGCGCGGCCGCTCGTCGAGGGCACCGTCGCGCGCGGCCACCTCGACGACGACGAACTGCTGGCGACCGGGAAGGTCAACGGCCAGGACGCCACCGAGTTCCCGTGGCCCGTGACGCCCGACGTGATGGCGCGCGGCCGGGATCGGTACGACATCTTCTGCTCCCCTTGTCACGACCGGACGGGCAGCGGCGACGGGATGATCGTCCGGCGCGGCTACCGCCGCCCGCCGTCGTTCCATATCGACCGGATGCGCCAGGCCGCCGTGGGCCACTTCTTCGACGTCATCACCAACGGATTCGGCGCGATGCCCGACTACCGCGCCCTGGTGCCGGCGCCGGACCGCTGGGCGATTGCCGCCTACATCCGGGCGCTGCAGGCCAGCCAGCACGCCACGCTCGACGCGGTACCGGCCGCCGAACGCGAAAAACTGGCGCCGGGAACGGGGAGGTAACCGACCGTGAACGACGCCGCCATCCCCGAACTCTCCGGCCTGCGCCGCGCGGCGCTCGTCGTGGGCACGCTCGGCGTCGTCGCCTCGCTGGCCGGCGCGTGGCTCGACCCGGCGCAGTTCTTCCGCTCGTACCTCGTGGCGTTCCTCTACTGCGCCGGCCTGTCGATCGGCTGCCTCGCCGTCCTGATGGTCTCCCACCTGACGGGCGGCGGCTGGGGCGTGGCGATCAGGCGGCCGCTCGAGGCCGGCGCGGGCGTGCTGCCGCTCGTGGCGCTGCTCTTCGTCCCGCTCCTCTTCGGCCTCCCCTCCCTCTACACGTGGACGCAGGCGGCCACGATGGCGGCCGACGAGGTCGTGCGGTCGAAGCAGGCCTACCTCAACGTTCCGTTCTTCCTCGTCCGGGCCGTCGTCTACTTCGCCGCCTGGCTGGTGATGGCGTTCTTCCTGGCGAGATGGTCGCGCGCGCAGGATCGCACCGGTGACCCGCGCTACGCGGACCTGATGCGGAAGCTCAGTGGGGGCGGCCTCGTCCTGCTCGGGTTCACGGCGACGTTTGCCTCGTTCGACTGGGTGATGTCGCTCGACCCGAAGTGGTTCTCGACGATCTTCGGCCTGCTGTTCCTCGGCGGCCAGGGCCTCGGCGCGATGGCCTTCGCGATCGCGGTGGCCTACCTGCTGTCGTCTCGGGCCGAGTACGCGCGGGCCCTGAAGCCGACGATTCTGAACGACCTCGGCAACCTGATGCTCGCCTTCGTGATGATCTGGGCGTATCTCGCCTTCTCGCAGCTGCTGATCATCTGGGCGGGCAACCTGCCGGACGAGATTCCCTGGTACCTGCGCCGCATCAGCGGCGGCTGGAACGTCATCGCCATCGGGCTGGCGGTCTTCTATTTCGCGGTGCCGTTCCTGGTGCTGCTCAGCCGGGGAAACAAGCGCCGGCACCGGCGGCTCGCCGCGATCGCCACCGGCATTCTCATCGTCCGGGCGTTCGACCTGTTCTTCCTGGTGGCGCCGGAGTTCTCGCCCGAGCGGATCACGGCGCACTGGCTCGATGTCGCGACGCTCGCCGGCGCGGGCGGCCTGTGGCTGACGATGTTCGTGAGACAACTGGGGACGCTGCCGCCGCTGGCGCCGAACGACCCGGACCTTGCCGGGGCGCTGGCGAGGAAGCACTGAGGGGCGCGGGCGTATGAGTGACAGGCACGAGACCGACCAGGCGCCTCCGGACGTCTCGAAGGGACACGAGACGCGCGATATTTCCACGCGCGTCGTCGTCATCTTCGGCATTTCGCTGCTGGTCGGCGGGTTGATCATCCAGGGCTTGACATGGATGGTCTATACGCAATTCGCGAGGGCCGCCGCGCGGGCCTACCCGCAGGAGTACCCGCTCGCGCGTGTCGGACCGCCCCGGCTTCCGCCCGAGCCGCGGCTGCAGACCCAGCCGCGCGAGGAACTGCAGCGGATGCGCGCCGAGGAGGACCGGGTCCTCGACTCCTACGCCTGGGTGGACGCGCAGCGCGGCATCGTCCGCATCCCGATCGGGCTGGCCTGTGCCATGATCGTCGAGCAAGGGCTGCCGGCGCGCGCCGGCGGGGCGCCCTATGCGCCCGCGAGCGGACCGGACAAGTCCAACTCCGGACGGACGACGCCGTCCGCCGGGAGGTGAACATGAGACAGGGATTGGTCCCGGTGACGCTCGTCCTGATCCTGGCGGCGCTGGTGCCGCCGGCCGCCGCGCAATACAACGGCGTGCCGGCGTCCGGGATGATGACGAAGGGTGGGATGCCGGCCGGCATCACGCCAAACGAGCTGAAGAAGGTGTCGTTCGGTCAGGAGTTGGGCGTGCAGGTGCCGCTCGACCTGCCGTTCCGCGACGAGACGGGCCGCGCCGTCCTGCTCTCGCAGTACTTCACCGGCCGGCCGGTGATCCTCGCGCTCGTCTACTACGAGTGCCCGATGCTGTGCGTCCAGGCGCTCAACGGCCTGGTCAAGTCGCTGAAAGTCCTGGCGCTCGAGCCCGGCCGTGACTACGAGATCGTCACCGTGAGCTTCAATCCCGACGAGACGCCCAAGGAGGCCGCGGCGAAGAAGGACGAGTACGTTGGCCGGCTCGGCAAGCCTGGGGCGGCCGACGCGTGGCACTTCCTGACCGGCACCGAGGCGTCGATCCGCCTGCTGACAGGCACCGTCGGGTTCCACTACGTCTACGACCGGGAGACCAAGCAGTACGCGCACCCGACCGGCATGATCGTGCTGACGCCGGAGGGAAAGATCTCGAAGTACGTGTTCGGGATCGACTACGGCCCTCGCGATCTCCGCTTCGCGCTCATCGAGGCTTCCGACCACAAGGTGGGGACGGCGGTCGACCGGCTCGTGCTCTACTGCTATCACTACGATCCGACCACCGGGAAGTACGGCCTCGTGCTGCTGAACGTCCTGCGCCTCGGCGGCGTCGTCACCGTGATCATGATCGGCGGTTTCATCCTGCTGATGCGACGACAGGAAAAGCGCGTCCAGGCCGAACACGGCGGGCCGGCGAAGCCCGCGGCGAACTGACCTATGTCCGCTCTCCCGCTGTTCCCCGTCGAAGCGTCCACGATGGCCGGGAAGGTCGACGCCCTCTATTTCTTCCTGGTCGCCGTCAGCGCCTTCTTCGTCGTCCTCATCGCGGCGCTGGTGGTGTTCTTCTCCGTCCGCTACCGGCGGCGGGCGAAGGACGAGACCGGCACGAGGGTCGTGCCGTCGATGGCGCTCGAGCTGGCGTGGACCGTCATCCCGATGTGCCTCGGGCTCGTGATGTTCGCCTGGGGTGCGAGCCTGTACTTCACCGAGTCGCGGCCGCCGGGTGAAACGCTGGACGTCTACGTCGTCGGCAAGCAGTGGATGTGGAAGTTCCAGCATCC
>PMKG01000108.1 GCA_003157675.1 Acidobacteriota bacterium | reverse complement strand
CGCGAAAAACCGCTCCGACCCCTTGGCGGTAGAATGGCGGACATGACGAAGCACGCCATGTCCGTTCGCTCGCTCCTGGTTCTCATCCTTGCCGCGTTCCTGCTCGTCGCGCCAGGCACCCGAGGCGTCCTGGCGCAGGCGGCCGCCGGTTCGCCATCCACGCCTCAAGCCAATCCCGACCAGGGCGCACCCGCGCCAGATGCCGTCACCGGCGTCCGGAACTTCACCAGGGTCGACGCCACCATCGCCTGCGGCGGCTCGCTCTCGCCCGAGGCCTTTGCGGCGCTCAAGCAGGTCGGCTTCAAGTCGATCGTCAACCTGCGCACCGAATCCGAGCCCGGCGCGAACGTCACGGAAGAGCAGAAGGCCGCCGAGGCGGCGGGGATCCGCTACATCCACGTGCCGTTTGCGAGCGCCACGCCCGACGCCTCAAAGCTCGACGACTTCCTGAAGGCGTTCGCGGTCCCGGAGAACCAGCCGATGATGCTGCACTGCGCGAGCGGCGGCCGCGCGTCGATGTTCTGGGCCGTCAAGCGGGTGATGGTCGACGACTGGCCGGCGGACAAGGCGATGAACGAGCTGCCGGACCTCGCCAAGAACGTCCCCGGGCCGCTGCGCACCTTCATCCTGGAGTACCTCAAGTCGCACGGAAAGACACGACCATGACCGATCCGGAGAACCGGTTTGGCGACATGGATCCCGAGACGTTCCGGCGCGAGGGCTACCGCGTCGTCGACTGGATTGCCGACTATCTGGCGCACCCGGAGCGGTACCCGGTGCTGTCCCGGGTCGCGCCGGGAGACATCCGGCGGAGCCTGCCCGCGGATCCGCCTGAGCAGGGTGAGGCGTTCGCCTCGATCCTCGCCGACTTCGACCGGCTGATCGTCCCCGGGATCACGCACTGGAACCACCCCGGCTTCTTCGCCTACTTCGCGATTACCGGGAGCGCGCCGGGCGTGCTGGCCGAGTTCCTGTCGGCGGCGCTCAACGTGCAGGGAATGCTGTGGCGCACCTCGCCCTCGGTCACCGAGCTCGAGGAGGTGTCGCTCGGGTGGCTGCGCCAGCTCATGGGGCTGCCCGACACGTTCGAGGGGGTCATCTACGACACGGCCTCGGTCTCGAGCCTGCATGCGCTCGCCACGGCGCGCGAGGCGGCCGTCGCCGGCGTGCGCGCGTCGGGAATGGCCGGCCGGCCGGAGCTTCCGCGCTACCGCGTCTACTGCTCGGACCAGGCCCACTCGTCGATCGACAAGGCCGTCATCCTGCTCGGCCTCGGCCACGACGCGCTCAGGAAGATCGAGTCCGACGCGGAGTTCCGCATGCGGACCGACGCCCTCGAGCGGGCGATCGCCGAGGATCGGCGCGTGGGCGTCGTGCCCATGGCGGTCGTGGCGACGGTCGGAACCACGTCCACCACCAGCGTGGACCCGGTCGCGGCGATCGCCGCGATCTGCCAGCGCGAAGACGTGTGGCTCCACCTCGACTGCGCTTACGGCGGCGCGGCGGCCATCGTCCCCGAGTGCCGGTGGATTCTCGACGGCGCCGATCGCGCCGACTCGTTGGTGATGAATCCGCACAAGTGGCTGTTCACGCCGTTCGACCTCAGCGCGTTCTACTGCCGCCGGATGGACCTGCTCCGCCAGGCCTTCTCGCTCACGCCGGAGTACCTGCGGACGGCCGAAGCCGGCACCGTTCAGAACCTGATGGACACCGGCGTGCAGCTCGGCCGGCGGTTCCGCGCGCTCAAGCTGTGGATGATCCTGCGCTATTTCGGCGCCGAGGGGATCCGCGACCGTTTGTCCGAGCACATGCGCCTCGCGCGCCTGTTCGCGGGCTGGGTGGACGCCGACCCCGACTTCGAGCGCCTGGCGCCGGTGCCGTTCAGCGTCGTCTGCTTCAGGGCGAAGCCGCGCGGGAAGGCGTGGTCGGAGGCCGGCCTCGAAGCGCTCAACCAGCGGTTGCTCGACGCGATGAACGCGAGCGGCGACGTGTTCCTCTCGCACACCAAGCTCAACGGCCGGTTCACGCTCAGGCTGGCCATCGGCAACCTCAGAACCGAGCAGCGCCACGTGGCGCGCGCCTGGGAACTCGCGACATCCCTGCTGGAACGATCATGAAGAAAGCCGCTCTCCTGCTCCTCGCCGTTCTGGCGTCGACGCCGGCCGTCGCGCAGACCGTGCCGACGATCGATCAGCTCGTCTCGCTCCACCGCGCCGGGTCGCCGGTGATATCTCCCGACGCCGCGCGCGTCGCCTACACCGTGCGCGAGACGAACTGGGACGACAACGCCTACGAGACGGAGATCTGGATCGCGGACGTCGCCACCGGGGCGACGCGCCAGCTGACCAACGCGAAGAAGTCGTCGAGCAACCCTGCCTGGTCGCCCGACGGCAGCCGTCTCGCCTTCGTCTCGGACCGCACCGACAAGCGGCAGGTCTACCTCATCGACCCGACGGGCGGAGAGGCCGAGGCGCTCACCTCGCAGGAGGACGGCGTCTCGTCGTTCGCCTGGTCGCCGGATGGGAAGCAGATCGCCTTCACGGCGGCCGACCCCAAGCCTCAGGCGCTCAAGGATCGCGACAAGAAGTACGGCGAGTTCGAGGTCATCGACCAGGACCAGACGATGACGCATCTCTACGTGATCGACCTCTCGGGCAAGAAGGTGCGCAAGCTCACCGAGGGCGACTTCTCGGTCGCGAGCTTCGAGTTCTCGCCCGACGGCCGGGAGATCGCGTTCGACTTCAGCCCGAAGACCGACCCGCCCAGCTCGGCCACCTCGGACATCTCGGTCGTCTCGGTGGCGGACGGGAAGACCCGGCCGCTCGTCGCGCAGGTCGGGCCGGACAGCGCACCGCACTACTCGCCCGACGGCCGGCAGATCCTGTTCGAAACGGCCATGGGCAACAAGGATTACTACAGCTACTCGAACGCGCGCCTCGCCGTCATTCCCGCATCGGGAGGCGCCATCCAGGTGCTCAGCGCCGAGTTCGACGAGAACCCGGCGGTCGTCGCGTGGACACAGCAGGGGATCTATTTTCAGGCGTCGTTCCACACCTGGTCGTACCTGTATCGCCTCGACCCGGTCACGCGTAAGGTGACCAGGCTGGCCCCCTCCGACAACTGGATCGGGAGTGGGTTCACGCTCTGCCGGGATGCGTCGGTGACGGCCTTCATCGCGTCCGACGCGAAGAGCTTCCCAGAGGTCTTCGTCGCGCCGGTCGCGACAATGCAGCCGAAGCGCCTGACCGAGCTCGGGAAGCAGACCGACGGCTGGATCAAGGGGACAAACGAGGTCGTCTCGTGGAAGAGCCAGGACGGCACCGTCATCGAAGGGGTGCTCCACAAGCCAGCGGGGTTCGCGCCAGGCACGCGGTATCCGCTGCTCGTCGTCATCCACGGCGGGCCGACCGGCGTGTCGCGGCCGACGCCGTTCGCGAGCGCCAGCTCGTATCCGATCGACGTTTGGCTCGCGAAGGGCGCGGTCGTCCTCGAGCCGAACTACCGCGGCAGCGCGGGCTACGGCGAGAAGTTCCGCTCGCTGAACATCCGCAATCTCGGCATCGGCGACGCGTGGGACGTCATCTCTGGCGTCGACAACCTCGTCGCGCTGGGCATCGCGGACAACGACCGGGTCGGCGTGATGGGCTGGAGCCAGGGGGGCTACATCTCCGCGTTCCTGACCACGCACGACAGCGCGCGGTTCAAGGCGGTGTCGGTCGGCGCCGGGATCTCCGACTGGATGACCTACTACGTCAACACCGACATCCACCCGTTCACGAGGGCGTATCTGAAGGCGACGCCGTGGGACGATCCGGAGATCTACCGGAAGACCTCGCCCATCACCTACATCAAGAACGCGAAGGCGCCGACGCTCATTCAGCACGGCGAGAAGGACCCGCGCGTGCCGATCCCGAACGCCTTCGAGCTCTACCAGGGGCTGCGGGACCAGGGCGTGCCGGCGACGCTCATCGTCTACAAGGGCTTCGGGCACGGGCTGACCAAGCCCAAGGCGAACCGCGCCGCGATGGAGCACAACCTCGACTGGTTCGGGAAGTACGTGTTCGGGGAGAAGCACTAGGAGGGGAGGGCATCGTGAGGCTCAGGCGCGTCCGGCTGTTACTCGTCATCACGCGGCCGATCCCCATCGGGATCGTCGTGGGGGACCAGGACCCCTTCTTTCCAGCCAGGGACGTGACGGCGACGGTCGACGGCTTCAAGGCCCGCGGGGTCCCGATCCAGGCCGACATCATCAAGGGACACGATCACAACTACTACGCCGTGTCGTCGCGGGTGAACGCGCGGCGTGGGCGTTCCTGAGGGGCCATTCGCTGGACGGCGATCCGAAATATATCGAGCATTTGATTCGGTAGTCAGGCCTTCGCCGACGATCGTGGGGTGTCTTGCCGACGGGGGCACTCCGGTGCCATCCTAGTGGGTCCGAAGAACCGGTCGCATGCTCATTCCCAGTATCGACCTCAAAGGCGGCAAGGTCGTCCAGCTCGTCCAGGGCGACAATGTGGCCATCGAAAGCTCGGACGTCTTCCGCTGGGTCCGGCGCTTCCAGAGCTTCCCGATTGTCCAGATCATCGACCTCGACGCCGCGATGGGCTCGGGCGACAACAACGATCTGGTCCGGCGCGTGTCGGCCAAGCTCGCCTGCCGCGTGGGCGGGGGCATCCGGTCGGTGGACCGGGCCAGGGAAGTCATCGACGCCGGCGCGAAGAAGATCGTCCTCAGCACGGCGCTCTTCAAGGACAACCGGCCGGATCTGGGGTTTGCGGCGAAGGTCTCGGAAGCCATCGGGCGCGAGCGGGTGGTTGCCGCACTCGACACGCGCGGCGGTCGGTTGGTCACGCACGGCTGGCGGAAGGCGCTGACCATCACGCCGGTCGAGGCGATGAAGGCGCTCGAGCCGTACTGCGACGAGTTCCTCTACACCGACGTCGACCACGAAGGGCTGATGCAGGGAATCGACGTGGCCGCTGTCGAAGTCATTCGCGCCGCCACGACGAGGCATCTGTCGGCCGCGGGCGGCATCACGACTCAGGCCGAGGTCGACGCGCTTGCCGCCATGGGTATCGACGCCGTCGTCGGCATGGCGATTTACACAGGTGTCCTGGATCCCGACGCCGGGAAGAAGGGATAGAAGCGGCTTCCATCTTGCGATCGTGCGATCTGGGGATCGTGCGATCTGGCGAGAGGCGTCCTCCGTACTTCGCATGATCGCACGATCGCACGATCGATCGATGCCCCTGTCCCCGAGGCAACCCTCCGGGCCCTTCTCCCGTCTATGCCTGCAGTGGAGGAGGAGACCCGATGAACACCCTGCGCTCGATCTTCGCCATCGCCCTGATGCTGTTCGTCCTGCCGGCGCTTGTCGCCGCCCAGGAGACCGAGCGCGTGCACAAGGTCGTGCCGCTCGGCCCCGGCGGCACCGTGGTGCTCCACAACTTCTCCGGCGCCGTCCGCATCGTCGGCGCCGACGTCAACGAGGTGACCATCGACGCGGTGCGAACGGCGGCCCGCGACCGGCTCGATCACATCAAGCTCGACGTCGAGACGAGCGGGTCCACCGTGACGATCGAAGCCAACAAGAAAGACCCCGGCTGGCACGTCGACAACGACAACGTCGTCAAGACCGAGTTCGACGTCACCGTGCCGCGGCAGGCGCGGCTCGAGATCAAGGTCTTCAGCAGCGACGTGCACGTCCGGAACGTCGGCGGCGACCAGAAGCTCGAGACGTTCTCGGGAAGACTGCAGGTCGAAGACGGCCCGGCCCGGATCGAGGCCAAGACGTTTTCGGGTGACATCGAGGCGGGGCTGGCGGCGGGCGCGACCGGGCCCGATCTCGGCTTCGAGACCTTCTCGGGATCGATCGCCCTGCGGGTGCCCGGGAACGCCGCTGCGGCGCTCGACTTCGATTCCTTTAGCGGCAAGCTGACGAGCGACGTGCCGCTGACGGTGGCCGAGCAGCGGAAGGGCCATCTGCGCGCGACGCTCAACGGCGGCGACGCGCAGCACCGGGTCCATCTGAAGACCTTCTCCGGCGACGTGAAGATCGACAAGTAGATCGGCAAGTAGACTGTCGGCAAGTAGACTGGACAGTCCCTCCCTGGCTCTGCGACACTACGGCCATCCACCGACCGCCGTCGTGTAAGCCACGTCCGGCCCGCCCCGGGCCGGGGAGGTCACATGCTGAAGGAATTCAAGGAATTCGCCATGAAGGGCAACGTGCTCGACATGGCTGTCGGCATCATCATCGGCGCGGCCTTCGGCAAGATCATCAGTTCGTTCGTGGCCGACGTCCTGATGCCGCCGCTCGGGCTGCTGCTCGGCAAGGTCAACTTCACCAACCTGTTCTTCACCCTCTCCGGCGCCAGTTTCCCGACGCTCGAGGAGGCGAAGAAGGCCGGCGCCGTCACGCTCAACTACGGCGTCTTCCTCAACACCTGCATCGACTTTCTGCTGGTGGCGTTCGCGGTCTTCCTGCTCATCAAGCAGGTCAACCGGATGCGCAAGCCGGCACCGGCGCCGGCCGTGACGACCAAGGATTGTCCCTTCTGCGCGTCGGCGATTCCCTTGAAGGCGACGCGCTGCCCGCAGTGCACGTCCGAGATCAAGTAGGCCGGGGCTTCAGCCCCGGCAGCCGGAGCTCTTGCCCCACCGTCGCCTCACGCCGCCCGCTTGCTCGACCTGAGCGTGGCGAGGCCGAGAATGGTCAGCCCCCACGCCAGCAGGGCGAGGGCCTGCGGCCACAGGACCGCCATGCCCACGCCCTTGAGAAAGATCCCGCGCACGATGACGAGGTAATACCGCAGCGGGATGAGATAGGTAACGGGCCGGATGACGGCCGGCATGTTCTCGATCGGGAACACGAACCCCGACAGGTAGATCATCGGCGTCATGAAGAAGAACACGGCCGTCATCATCGCCTGCTGCTGGTTCTGCGAGATCGTCGAGACGAACAGCCCGAGCCCCAGTGTGCTCAGCAGGAACACCAGGCTCAACAGGAACAGCAGGCCGAAGCTCCCCAGCAGCGGCACCCTGAACCAGAACCGGGCGACGCCGACCACCAGGAAGATGTCCACGATCCCGATCAGGCCGTAGGGCAGCAGCTTGCCGACGATGAGCTGCCAGCGCCGGAGCGGCGTGACGTTCAACTGCTCGAGCGTTCCCATCTCCTTCTCGCGCACGATGCCCATCGACGCGAGCACAACGGTCATCACGATCAGCAGCAGGGCGAGCACGCCCGGGATCATGAAATCCTTGCTCTCCAGTTGCGGGTTGAACCAGACGCGCACGTCCGCTTGCAGGCCGGCGGGCAGGCTTCGCCCCGGGGACCGCTTCGTCATCAGGTCCTGCGCGTAGGCCGCCACGAGGTTGGTCGCGTACCCCAGGGCGATGTTGGTCGAGTTGGCGTCGGTTCCGTCGGCCACGACCTGCACCGTCGTCGGCGCGCCGGCCCCGATCATCTGCCCGTACCGAACCGGGATCGCGAGCGCCATCCAGGCGCGGCCCGACTCGAGGTACGGCGCGATCTCGTTGACGCTGCTGACGACGGAGGTGACGGTGAAGTAGGGCGAGGCGTCGAACGTCCGGATCAGGTCGCGGCTGCCCGAGGAGCGATCGGCGTCGACAACGACGATGGGGACGTTCTTGACGTCGGTCGTGGCCGCGTAGCCGAGGACCAGGAGCTGCAGGATCGGCGCCACGAAGACGATTGGCAGCATCCGCTTGTCCTGCCGCAGCTCCAGCAGCTCCTTCCAGATCATGAAGAAAAGGCGTCTCATCGCGCTCTCTCCCCTCACCCGCGCTCGCGCGCCAGCCGGGCCGAGGCCAGGCCGAGGATCACGACGAAGTAAATGCCGAGCGACGCAACGGATTGCCAGACCGTCGCCAGGCCGACCCCCTTCAGCACGATCCCGCGCAGCGCCACCAGGAAGTACCGGGCCGGCACCAGGTAGGTGACCATCTGGATCGGCTTCGGCATGTTCTGGATCGGGAAGATGAAGCCTGACAGCAGGAAGGTCGGCAGGAACGCCAGGATCAGCACGATCTGGAAGGCGACGAGTTGCGACTGCGCGACCGTGGACACCAGCAGCCCCGTGCCAAGCGCCGCGAGCAGGAACAGCGTGGTCGCCAGCAGCAGCGACCACCACGACCCGCGCATCGGCAGGCCGAACAAGTACATCGCCGCGACGATGATGGCCATCGACGTGACGAGTGACAGGCCGAGATAGGGCAGCGTCTTTCCGACAATGTAGGAGACGGTGTTGATCGGCGCCATCCGCACCTGCTCCCAGGTGCCGCGCTCCTTCTCGCGGACCACCGACAACGCCGTCGAGATGGTCGCCGTGATCATCCCGATGAAGGCGATGAGGCCGGGCACCAGGAAGAGGGCGCTCTTGAGCTCCGGGTTGTACCAGATCCGCGGCTCGACGCTGACCAACGGCGAGAGCTTCAGCCCCTGCTGCTCCACGATGAGGCTCAGCGACACCGTCCGGACGATCGTGACGGCGTAACCGAGCACGGTCGCCGCCGTGTTGGCGTTGTCGCCGTCGATAACCACCTGGACCGGGGCGGGCTGCCCGCGGCGCACCAGCCGGCCCGTGTCCTCGGGGATGACAAGCGCCGCGCGCACGACGTTCCCGTTCATGGCGCGGTCAAGATCGGCTGGAGATCGAAGCCTCCCCGCCAGGTCGAAGTAACCGGAGTTCAGGAACGCCGAGATCAGGGCGCGGCGCTCGACGCTGTCGTCCCGATCCTCGATGGCCAGCGCCACGTGCTTGATGTCGAAGTTGAGCGCGTAGCCGTAGAGGAGCAGGAAGAACACCGGGATGAACAGCAGGATCATCAGCGTGGGCCGATCGCGCACGATCTGCCGGAACTCCTTCTTGCCCACCGCGAGCGCCTTCCTCATTCGCGCCCCGCTTTCTCCACCACGTCGAGGAACACGTCCTCGAGCGACGGCTGCACCGGCTCCACCGACTCGACGGCGAGGTGCTGCGCGGCAAGGCGAGCGACGATCTCCGACGGCTCCACATCCCGCGACCGCAGCACCGCGTGAACCGCGGTTCCGAACAGGCTGCTCTCCTCGACCTCCTCCATCGCGTCGAGCGCCCGCATGACGTCCACCGAGCGCTCGGTGCGGATCTCGACGAGCTGGCGGTCCGCGAAGATCTGCTTGAGCTCCCGCGTCGTGCCGAGCGCCGCGAGTCTCCCCGCGTGGATCAGTGCCAGCCGGTGGCAGTACTCCGCTTCGTCCAGGTGGTGGGTGGTGACCAGGACGGTGACGCCGGATTTCGAGAGCTGGTCGATGAGCCGCCAGAACTGGCGCCTGGAAATCGGGTCGACGCCGCCGGTCGGCTCGTCGAGGAAGAGGATCGGCGGCTCGTGGAGAATCGCGCAGCCGAGGGCGAGCCGCTGGCGGAACCCGCCGGGCAGATCGCGCGGGAGCGCCTTTTCGCGCCCCTCGAGGCCCGCCATCGCCAGGACGAAGCGCCGCCGCTCGGCGAAGCGCTTCGGCGGCACGCCGTACAGCTCGGCGTAGAGCCGGATGTTCTGATCGACGGTCAGCAGTTCGTAGAGCGAAAACTTCTGCGACATGTAGCCGATGCGCGCCTTGACCCCCTCGGGATCGCGGCCGACGTCCCGTCCGCCGACCGTCGCCGCGCCGGAAGTCGGCTTCAGCAGGCCGCACAGCATGCGGATCGTCGTCGTCTTCCCCGCGCCGTTGCTGCCGAGGAACCCGAAGATCTCGCCGGTCCTGACGGTGAACGACAGGTGGTCGACGGCCACGAAGCTGCCGAACTTCCTGGTGAGGTCTCTGACGACGATGGCGTCCGGGGACGCAGATTGCGGGACGGACATGGTCAGCGTCCGAGCGCGCGCGCGAGCCGCGCCTCCGCCAGCCGCATGCTTGCGAGCGCCTGCGTGCGGTCGAGGCCGGCCTGCAGCAGCGCCACCTGCGCGTTGAGCACGTCTGTGGGGGTCGCCACGCCGGCGGCGAAGCGATCGCCCACGACGCGACGGGCCTCGGTGGCCGCGCGAACCGAGTCCTCGGCCGACGCCACGGCGGCGTGGGCGGAATCGAGGTCGAGGCGGCGCTGGCGGACCTCGACGTCGAGCGTCGTGTCGAACTCCAGGAGCCGCTCCCTGGCCGCACGCTCGGCGGCGCGGGCCCCGGCGATGTCGGCCGCGGTGCGCCCGAAGTCCCAGAACGTCCAGGAGAGGTTCACGCTGGCGTCGAACGTGCCATTCCACTGGGCCGCGCGCGGGAAGGTCAGGGGGTTCGGATTCGAGAGGTTGACGCCGCCGCCGACTGAGAGCGTCGGCCGCCGGTTGGCGACCGACGCCTCGCGCCGGTCTGTGGCCCCGAGCAGGCGCGTCTCGAGCGCCTTGCGGTCGGGCCTCGCGCCGCGCGCGGCGTCGACGAGGCTGTCGGCCGCCGGCACCGGAGCGGGAGGCGATTCGAGCACGGCATCGAGCGCAATCGGGCTCTCCGGAGGATCGCCGATGAGCCGGCGCAGATCGGCCAGCGTCTGCTCCTGCGAGTTCCTGGCCTGGATGAGCAGCATCTGCTGGCGCGCCCGCTGGGCCTCGACCGACAGGACGTCGTTCGGCGCGGACAGCCCGACCTTCAGGCTGTTGCGGACGTCCTCGAGCATCGCGTCCATCCGCTTGACCGACTCGTCCACCACCCTCACCGCCTCGGTGGAGGTGACGACGGCCCAGAACGCCCGCGTGATTTCGAGCTTGAGGTCGTTGCGGGCGGCGGCCAGGTCGAGGCCCGTCGCGTCGGCTTCCGCGCGGGCGGCACGCTCCAGCGCGTCGGCCCGGCCGAAGGTGTAGATCGGCCACTGCAGGTCGAGCCGCGTCCGGTAGTTGTCGGGAATGTCCGGGTAGACCACGACGATCGGCGCGCCGGGCAGCTGGAGACCGAACGGCGTCACGTGGCTTGTGCGCGTGTAGCCGGCCTGTGCCGACACGATCGGCATCCGCGCGGCGTGGCTCCCCTCGGCGGCCGCCGAGGCCCCCTGCTGGCGGGCGTTCAACTCGGCGAGGCGGTGGCTCGCGGAGAGTCCCTTGGCGATCGCCTCGTCGAGCGTCAGGCGCGAGGCGGGCTCCGCCGCACCGGCGCCGGCCGAGAGGGCGGCGGAAAGAAGCGTCGCGACAGTGAGCGTGAGCGGATTCATGATACGGCCACCCTGTTGATGAACACGTCCTCGAGCGTGGCGGGGATCTCGCGCACGCTCGTGACCTCGATGTTCCGTTCGCGGAGCAGTCCCTCGATCTTTCGCGCGGCCGCGTCGCCCTCGGCGCGCGTGCAGCGGACGTGCACGCGCTCGCCGAAGGCCTGGATGTCGACGGCACCGGCCAGCGAACCGAGCGCCTCGATGGCGTCGTCCTGGGGGCGCGCGATCACTTCGAACATGACGCCGGAGAGCCCCTCTCGGAGCGCCTGGGGCGTGTCGAGGACGAGCAGCTTCCCGTTCGAGAGCAGCGCCACGCGCGAGCAGCGCTCGGCCTCGTCCAGGTACGGCGTGGCCATGACGATGGTGATNNAGCTTCTGCTTCATGCCGCCCGAGAGCCGGTCGGCGAGGCGGTGGCGGAACGGCGTGAGCTGCGTCATCTCGAGCAGGCGGTCGCGTCGGTCCTCGAAGTCAGCCAGCCCGTGGATCTCGGCGAAGAACGCGATGTTCTCGTCGA
>PMKG01000011.1 GCA_003157675.1 Acidobacteriota bacterium | reverse complement strand
GGCTGAGAGACGTGCAACCGGTGGGCCGCCCTCGCGAAATGGTGCTCCTCGGCCACCGTCACGAAATACTCGAGTTGTCGGAGATCCATTTTGGCCTTGGGTTCCATGTGTTCAGGGCTGCCGGGTGATCTCACCCGGGCGTGGGACGGAGTCGATATGTGCTGCTTATTGATAGATCGCCAGAAGGTATTGGACGGGACATGTACTTATCGCAATCATAGGCCCTGGCCGCCTGAAGGCGCCAGACCGTAGTTCTGATAGGTCACATCTATCGCTCCCGCTGCGAGTGGTCCGACGCGTGACGGGATAGGCGCCTCAGCTCCAGCTCCGGCGGCAAGACGGCGCACGAACGCGAGGTAGAACCCATGACACTGGCGTCTCCGGCCAAGCCCCCGTCTGCGCTCCTCGGCGGCATCTCATCATCCTTCCGCATCAACCCGTACACCGGCGCGGCGCTCCAGGTCGTTGGTGCTCAAGGGCCTTACGTCACGACGGCCGACGGCCGGACCTTCATCGACATGTTCATGGCCCATGGCAGTGCCGTGCTCGGACACGCCGAGCCACGCGTCTTCGATGCCATCAACCGCGTCCTGTCGCTCGGCGTCGTGGCTGGCTACGAGACCGGCGAGGCGGAAAGGGTCGCCGAACGTCTCACGCAGTACATCCCGGGTGTCGAGACCTGTCGATTCGTCGCCTCAGGCAGCGAGGCGGTGCTAACCGCTGTCCGGCTCGCGCGAGCCTACACGCGCAGGGACGTAATCATCAAGATCGACGGGCAGTTCAACGGGGGCAACGACTACGTCGTTTTCAATCAGATGGCGGCGAACTGCGACGAGACGAACCCGGGTGGTCGCGCCNNGAACGACCTCCCGGCGCTCGAAGCGACGTGGAACGAGCTCGGCGACGACGTCGCTGCGGTGCTCATGGTTCCGATCGATTTCAACAACGGCTGTCTGGTGCCCGATCCGGGGTACCTCGAGGCGGTCCGCGAAATGACACAGGCGCGCGGGAGCGTGTTGATCTGGGACGAGGTCCTCTGCGGCTTCAAGATCGGCCTCGGCTGCGCGCCGGCGCTTTTCGGGGTGCAGCCGGACGTCATTACCCTCTCCAAGGCGCTCAGCAACACCGTCCCATTCTCGGCGATCGTCGGGCGCGCCGAGGTGATGGCGCTCCTCGCCGTCCCGCTGCCGGGCGGCGCTCTACAAGGCGGGACCTTCGCCGGCAACGCGATCGGTGCTGCCGCTGCGAACGCGACGCTCGAGATCATGTCGGAACCAGAGTTCTACCCCCGTCTGCTCGGCAACACGGACCGGTTTCTCACGGAGCTTCAGGCCATCTTCGATCGATCGCCCGTCCCCGCGCGCGTCCAGTGGCTCGGTTGTGGCTTCGGCATCTACGTTGGGACACGCGAGCCCGTCCACAACCCGGCCGATGCCCAGCGGCTCGATCGGTCAATGGCGCAGACATATTTCCTGCGGTGCATCGACCGCGGCGTCTACTTCCACACCGACTTCACGGTTTCGGCCGCTCACAGCACCGACGTCCTCGATGAGGTGCTCAACCGGATGGCCGATGCAGCCTCGAAGCCCATCTAGGAGGCAGTCAATGGTCCAGGTCGCGCCCAGTTATACGCCGGAGGACCTGCGCGCGGGTCGCAGCGCCCTGATCCGCGGGTGGTCGACCGGTGTCGAGCCGGAGATGATCCTCGTTCGCGCACGTGATGCCCTCATCTGGGACGCAGCAGGCAACGAGTACATCGATTGCACTGCGCAGGCGTGGTCGAACAACATCGGAGCCTCGGACACCCGCGTCCTCGACGCAGCCTTCGCGCAGGCGCGCGAGATCACCCATGTCCGCTCCAATTACGACTCGGTCCCGCTCCTTCTGCTCGCCAAGCGCATTGCGGAGCTCGCACCCGGCGATCTGAATCGCGTCGGCTTCTGCCTCCACGGGAGCCTTGCGGTCGAGATGTCGATGAAGATCGCGATGAAGAACCGACCGGGGGCAGGCCCATTCATCACCTTGTTCGACGGCTACCACGGGCGGTCGTTGGCCACGATGGCGGCCAGCTGGCCGCACGTGAACGACGACTTCAAGCCCTACATGACCAACGTCGTCCGGGTCCCAAGTGCGTATTGCTACCGCTGCCCGCTCGGACTCAAGCGGCCCGAGTGTGGGATCGCTTGCGCCGCAGACCTCCGGGCGACGATCGAGCAGGGAACGAACGGCAGGCCGGCGGCCGTGATCATGGAGCCCGTCCAGGGCAACGGCGGCCAAGTGGACTTCCCGCCCGAGTACTACAAGGAAGTCCGCCGGATCTGTGACGAGACAGGCACGCTGCTGATCTGGGACGAGATCCAGACGGCGTTCGGCCGCGTCGGGACGATGTTCGCTGCCGAGCTCTATGGCGTCGTGCCGGACATCATCGTCTTCGGGAAGGCGATCGGCGGCGGTTTCCCGCTCGCCGGGGTCGTCATCCGAGAGGACCTCAAGGGATTCGCGCCGGGCGACGACGCTCTCACCTTGGGCCAGTTCCCCGTTTCGATGGCTGCCGGCCTGACGATGCTCCAGATCCTCGAGGAGGACGACCTCCTCGCGAAGTGCCGCCAGATGGGTGCCTACACGACGGAACGTCTCGTGGAGCTCGCGGGACGGCACCCCCTGATCGGAGATATCCGGGGACCCGGTCTGATGATCGGCATCGAGCTCGT
>PMKG01000157.1 GCA_003157675.1 Acidobacteriota bacterium | reverse complement strand
GATGCTGGCGTGGTTCAGTTCGTCCGACACGACCACGTCTTCGCGCGTCAGGATCGACGAGACCGTGCCGGCGTTGGCCGTGAACCCGCTCTGGAAAACCACCGTCGCCTCGGTCTGCTTGAAGGCGGCGAGCCGGCGCTCGAGTTCCTCGTGCAGGTCCATCGTCCCCGCGATCGGCCGGACCGAGCCGGTGCCGACCCCGTACCGCTCGATCGCCTCGATCGCGCGCTGCTTCAGCTTCGGATGCGTCGTCAGGCCGAGGTAGTTGTTGGACGAGAGGTTCACGACGCTGCGGCCGTCGATGGAGGCCCTGGCCGCCTGCGCGCCGTCGAGGACCCTGATGTCGAGGGCGGCGCCTTGGTCGCGCAGCGACTGGAGCTCCACGCCGAGGTAGTGCAGGGGATCGGTAGGCATCGCTGGCGAGTATAGCGGGGAACGGTTCCCGGGCTCTACACGCCGCTCGCTCCTCGTCCCTGAGCCCTGAGCCTTGAGCCCTGAGCCTTGAGCCTTCCCCTGTGCTAGACTTCCGCTTCCGTTACCCTTCTGCCCCCACGGTTCGGCGGCTCCGTCTTCACCACTCAGGCCCTGGAGGCACCATGGAGTCAGTGCAGTCCCGCACGGTGGACTATCAGCAACTGCGGTCGGCTATCACGTGGGACGTCGCCCGGCGCGAGCTGGGTGTCGTCGAGGGCGGCTCGCTCAACATCGCGGATCTCTGCATCGACCGGCACGTCATGGCCGGCCGGGGCGACAAGGTCGCGCTCGTGCACGAGAACCACGAGGGGGAACTGCGGCGCTTCACGTATCGCGACCTCATGCTGCTCACCAACGGGTGGGCGGCGTTTCTTCGCGGCCTCGGCATCAGGAATCTCGACCGGGTGTGTCTCTTCCTCGACCGCGTCCCGGAGCTTTATATCGGTTTCATGGGCATCCTCAAGCTCGGCGCCGTCGTCGAACCGCTCTTCTCGGCGTTCGGTGAGGACGCGCTCCACTCGCGCATGGAGGACAGCGCGGCCACGGCGATCATCACCGAGCGCAAGCACCTCGGGAAGGTGCGACGGGTGCGCGAGCGGGTGCCGTCGCTGAAAACCATCATCGTGATCGACCAGGAGGCCGACGGCCGGCCGCTCCGCGAGGGCGAAGTGGCGTACTCGATGATGGCCAACCAGCTGGTGACCTTCCCGGCCTTCAGGGCGTTTCCGGAGACGCCGAGCGTGCTGCACTACACGAGCGGCACGACCGGCAAGCCGAAGGGCGCCATGCACGTGCACGGGAGCGTGTTCGCCCAGTACCTCACGTCGAAGGTCGTGCTCGATCTGAAAGACGACGATGTCTACTGGTGCACGGCCGACCCGGGCTGGGTGACGGGCACGAGCTACGGCATCATCGGGCCGTGGGCGATGGGCGCGACCGAGGTCGTGCTCGACGCCGGCTTCTCGAGCGACCGGTGGTACCAGACGATCGAGAAGCACCGCGTCACGGTCTGGTACACCGCGCCGACCGCGATTCGCATGCTCATGAAGGACGGCCTCGATCCGGTGGCGCGGCACGATCACTCGAGCCTGCGTCACATGTGCAGCGTCGGCGAGCCGCTCAACCCCGAGGCGGTGCGGTGGGGCCGCGAGGCGTTCGGCCTCGACTTCCACGACACCTTCTGGCAGACCGAGACCGGCGCGATCATGATCACCAACCTCCCCGGCATGCCGGTGAAGCCGGGGAGCATGGGTCGGCCGTTTCCCGCGCTCGAAGCGGCGGTGGTCGATCCGCGCAGCGGTGAGCCGATCACGAGCCCTGGTCGCGTCGGGCTGATTGCGATCCGGCCGCCGTGGCCGAGCATGATGCGGACCTACTGGAACAACTCGGCCACCTATTACGGGAAGTTCCTCAACGGCTGGTACATCTGCGGCGACCAGGCGAGCCTCGACCGCGACGGCTACTTCTGGTTCTGCGGCAGAGACGACGACGTCATCAACACGGGCGGGCACCTGGTGGGGCCGTTCGAGATCGAAAGCGCCTTGCTCGAGCACGAGGCGGTCGCCGAGTCGGCGGCCATCGGCAAGCCGGACCCGGTGAACATGGAGGTGGTAAAGGTGTTCGTCGCGCTCCGCCCGGGCTTCACGCCGAGCGCGGACCTCGAGCTGAGCATCATGAACCACGTGCGGAAGCGCCTGTCGCCGCTCGCGATGCCGCAGGAGATCGCGTTTGTCGACAAGGTGCCGAAGACGCGCAGCGGCAAGATCCTGCGCCGGGTGCTGCGCGCGCAGGAACTGGGACAACCGATCGGCGATATTAGTACCATGGACGATAATTAGTCCGGCTTGCAGCGCGCGGCTCGCGACTTGCGGCCATCCGTGGTCAGTGCGCAGCCGCAAGTCGCCGGCCGCGAGTCGGTCAACCCGTGGAGGGCTAGATGAAGGAAATGATTCTCGAGTACATCAAGAACGAATACATCGACGAGGACGAGGTGGACGAGATTCAGCTCGACGAGAACACGCCGCTGATTTCGAGCGGGATCGTCGACAGTTTCAGCATGGTGAGCCTGAAGCGGTTCCTCGAGAAGAAGTACGCGATCTCGATCCCGGACGAGGAAGCGTCGCCCGAGGCGTTCAACACCGTCACCAGCATCATCGCGCTGGTGAACAGGCACGTGGCGAAAAAGTAGGCGGCGGGCACCTGTAGTGGCTAGTGGTCAGTGGCTCGTGGTCAGTGCGTCACGCGTGATCGACTGACCACTGATCACCAGCCACTACACCGTGTTCGTCCGTGTCCCGTCCCTCGCCCCTGATCCCTGACCCTGACCCCTGATCCCTGATCCCTATTTCAGCGAGATCTTCAACTGATACACGTCGCCGCTCGTGGTGATCTCGAGCGGGAACTTCATCTTCTCGAACACGCGAAGCATCGCCTCATTCTCGCGCAGGACCTCGGCCGTGAAGCCGTAGAGCCCTTGCCGGCGGGCGATCTGCGTCAGGTGGGTGAGCAGTTCGGTGCCCACGCCCTTGTTCTGGTAGCGGTCGGTGACGGCAAAGGCCACGTTCGCCGTCAGGCCGTCCTCCTCGATGTAGTACTCGGCGAGCCCCACGACCGGCGCCCGCGCGCCTTCGTCCACGCACGCCAGGATCACCATCTCGCGCCCGTAATCGATCGCGACGAACTCCTGCAGCCGCTCGTGCGGCATGTCGCGCCGTGGCGTCATGAAGCGGCGGTACATGCTCTGGTCGGACAGCGAGTAGAAGAAGTCCTTGAGGGACGGCTCGTCGCTGATCTTCACCGGCCGCAGCAGCAGCGGCAGGCCGGTCTTCGTCGTCTTGCGCGTTTCGTGGTGCTCCGGGTACTCGCCCCGCTCGCCCGGCACGAACTCCTGGTCGCCGTAGACGAGGTGCGCCTTGCGGGCCTCCTCGACGAGTTCGTGGCGGAACGCCGGGTGCGCGATGGCGATCAGGTCCATCGCCCGCTCGCGCACGTTCTTGCCGTGGATGTGCGCGATGCCGTACTCGGTGACGACGTAGTGGACGTCGCCGCGGTTGAGCGTCGCGCCGGCCCCCTCGGGCAGGAACGGCACGATCCGCGAGACCGTCCCGTCCTGCGCGGTCGACTGGATGGCGAGGATCGACTTCCCACCCTTGGCGAGGATCGCGCCCCGCATGAAGTCGGCCTGTCCGCCGATCCCGCTGTAGAACGAGCGGCCGATCGACTCGGCCGTCGCCTGCCCGGTCAGGTCGATCTGCAGGACGCTGTTGATCGCGCACATGTTCTCCTGCCGCGCGATCACCACCGGGTCGTTGGTGTAGTCGATCGTCTTGAACTCGATCGTCGGGTTCCCGTCGATGAAGTCGTAGGCGTCGCGGCTGCCCATGCAGAACGAGGTGACGGTCTTGCCCTGGTCGACCGTCTTCCTCGAGTTGTCGATGACCCCCTTCCGGATGAGGTCCACCAGGCCGTCGGTCAGCAGCTCCGTGTGCACGCCCAGATGCTTCTTGCGCTCGAGCGCCGACATGATGGCGTTCGGCACGCTGCCGTAGCCGACCTGGATCGTGTCGCCGTCCTCGACGATGCGGGCGACGTAGCGGCCGATGCGCGTGGCGATCGCGTCCGGGACGTTCGGGCGGTACTCGAGCAGCGGCTCGTCGAACGGCACGACGTAGTCGACCTCGCTGATGTGCAGGAAGCCGTCGCCCTGGACCCGCGGCATCTGCGGGTTCACCTGGGCGATGATGAGCCGCGCGCTGCCGGCCGCCGCCTTGACGATGTCGACCGACACGCCGAGGCTGAGGAAGCCGTGGTGATCGGGCAGCGACGTCTGGATGAGCGCGATGTCGACCGAGAGGATCCGCCGCTTGAACAGCCCCGGAACCTGGGAGAGGAAGATCGGCGTGTAGTCGGCGAGGCCGCTGTTGATGGCGTCCCGCGTGTTGTTGCCGATGAAGAACGCGTTCAGGCGGAAGTTCGACTTGAGCCGCGCGTCGGTGTAGGGGGCGACGCCGAGCGTCCAGACCTGCATGATCTCGGCGTCGAAGAACGCCTTCGGGTGCGCCTTCACGTAGTCGGTCAGCGCGACCACCAGGTGCTGCGGCTCGCCGCACGCCGTGCCGAGGAAGATCCGGTCGCCGCGCCGGATATGACCGAACACCTCGTCGTCGGGCAGGAACTTGTCCGGGTACTGCGTCCTGAACCGCTCCAGCTCCTCGATTCGGGTCACGGGCATCGCGCGGTCCTCCTGGCGGCCTGTGCCATCGGCCAGACCGGGTACAATGAAGCTGCCTCATTGTACATGTCGGTTCAGTCGGACTCCATTTCAGGATGTGCGTGAGCCATGGATGCGATCGACACTTACGCGAATGATCTCCTCGGCCGGGCCGGCAGGGCCGCCGAGGCCTTTCGCCAGTTCGGGCAGGAGCCGGTGGACCGGATCGTCGAGGCGGTCTACAGGGCTGCCTGGGACAGCCGCGTCGCGCTCGCGCGCCTGGCCTTCGAGGAGACCGGCATGGGAGTCCTCGAGGACAAGATCATCAAGAACTCGTACGCGAGCCTGCTCGTCTACGAGGACATTCGGGCCCGGAAGACCGTCGGCGTGATCTGCCACGACCCGGTGCGCGGCATCAGCGAGGTCGCCCAGCCGCGCGGGCCGGTGCTCGCCACGATCCCGGTGACCAACCCGACGTCGACGACGATCTTCAAGGCGCTCATCTGCATGAAGACGCGCAACCCGGTGATCTTCAGCCCGCACCGCGGGGCGCGGAAGTGCATCCGCGAGACCGCCCGCATCCTGTCCGAGGCGGCCGAGGCGGCCGGCGCTCCGGTTGACGCCATCCAGTCCATCTCGCGCTCGCAGGCCGAGTACATCGAGCGGATCATGAAGCACCCGAAGCTGGCGCTCATCCTCGCGACCGGCACCAGCTCGATCGTCCGCACGGCGCAGCTGTCGGGCACGCCGACGCTCGGCGTCGGCCCGGGCAACGTGCCCGTCTACGTCCACCGGTCCGCCGACATCGAGCACGCCGCCCGCTCGATCGTCTTCTCCAAGACGTTCGACCACAGCACCATCTGCGGCAGCGAGCAGGCGATCGTCGTCGAACCGGACGTGGACCGGACGCTCCGGCCGCTGCTCCAGCAGGCGGGCGCCGTCTTCTGCACGCCCGACCAGACGCGCGCGCTCGGCGGCGTCTGCATCGACCTCGACCGCCGCCGCATGAAGGCCGACATCGTCGGCCAGTCGGCGCGGTTCATCGCCAGGCGCGCCGGGTTCTCCGTGCCGGACTCGACGAGCATCCTGATCGGGGAGCCCGGGGGCGTGGGGCCGGACCACCCGCTGTCGTACGAGATCCTCGCGCCGGTGCTGGCCTACTACACCGTCGAGAGCTACCCGCGGGCGATCGAGACGTGCGAGGCGCTCAACCGCTGGGGCGGCGTCGGCCACACCGTGGGCGTCTACGCCAACGACGAGCGGGTGGTGGAAGACTTCGCGACGATGAACGCCGGGCGGATCCTGGTGAATACGCCGTCGAGCCAGGGGGCGATCGGCGGGACGTTCAACACCCTCAGGCCGTCGCTGACGCTCGCCTGCGGCACCGACGCGGGCAACGTGAGCACCGACAACATCTCGACCGACCACCTGCTCAACATCCACCGCGTGGCGCGGATGCGGCCGAACGACCGGTGGCTGGAGCATGCGCGCGCCCGCTCGCTCGACGAGCGCGTCGACGCGGACGAGATCAGGAGTATTTACAACAGGAATTGGTAGATCAGGGATCAGGGGTCAGGGGCTGGGGGTCAGGGATCAGCGGATTCCCCACGCGTGACTCGTGTCACTGCCCCGATCCCCGATCCCTAGCCGCGAAGCCTCTCAGCGATCGCGTCCAAGAACTCCTCGCTGCCAACGACGCTCTTCGCCGGCGGGGTGGCGAGGCGCGCGAGGTCGCCGGTCATCACGCCGCCGGTGATCGTGTCGAGCGACGCCTTCTCCAGCCGGTCGGCGAACGCCACGAGATCCGGCAGGTCGTCGAGCTCGCCGCGCTTCCGCATCGCGCCCGTCCAGGCGAAGATGAGCGCCATCGAGTTGCTCGACGTCTTCTCCCCCTTGAGGTGCTTGTAGTAGTGCTTCTGCACCGTCCCGTGCGCCGCCTCGTACTCGTAACAGCCGTCGGGTGACACGAGCACCGAGGTCATCATCGCCAGGCTGCCGAACGCCGAGGCGACCATGTCGGACATGACGTCGNNACGTCGCCGTCGTAGTTCTTGCACGCCCACAGCATCCCGCCCTCGCCCTTCATCACCCGCGCGACGACGTCATCGATGAGCGTGTAGAAGTACTCGATGCCGGCCGCCTTGAACTTCTCGCGGTAGCCCTTGGCGAACTCGTCCTCGAAGAGCAGCTTGAACGTCTGGTCGTAGATCTTCGAGATGGTGTCCTTGGTGGCGAACCACATGTCCACCTTCTCGTCGAGCGCGTAGTTGAAGCACGACTTGGCGAAGCTTCTGATCGACTGCTCGGTGTTGTGACTCCCCTGGAGGATCCCGGGGCCCTTGAACTCCTGGATGAGGACCCGCTGGACCTTGCCGTCGGCGCCGGTGAACACCAGCTCGCCCTTGCCGGGGCCGGGCACCGCGATCTCCGCGTTCTTGTACACGTCGCCGTACGCATGGCGGCCGACGATGATCGGCTTCTTCCAGCTCGCGACGCTGGGGGTGACGTTCGGGACGAGGATCGGCTTCCGGAACACCGTGCCGTCGAGCGCGGCGCGGATCGTGCCGTTCGGGCTCTTCCACTGCTGCTTGAGGGTGTACTCCTTCACGCGGTCCTGGTTGGGCGTGATGGTGGCGCACTTCACCCCGACGCCCAGTCGCTTGTTCGCCTCGGCGGCGTCGAGCGTCACCTTGTCGTCGGTCGCGTCGCGGTGCTTGAGGCCGAGGTCGTAGTACTCGGTCTTCAGGTCCACGTAGGGGGTGATGAGCTTGTCCTTCACCCACGCCCAGAGGACGCGCGTCATCTCGTCGCCGTCCATCTCCACGAGCGGGGTCTTCATCGCAATCTTGGTCATGGTTGCCTCATCGAACGGCTTACGCCTTACGACTCGCGGCTTGCGGCCGCGTTACTCCGTAGCCTGAGCCTTGAGCCCTGAGCCTTTTCCAAATGCGCCTTGATCCACGGCAGCTTGCCGCCGGCCTTGAGGATCTCGGCGTCGAGCGGCGACAGCGAGTGGGCGAGCTCGGCCTCGGTGCCGTCCGTGACGTTTCGGAGCACCACGCGGCCCAGCAGGTCGCCAATGACGACCTGGATCTGGTCGCCGGGCGCGATCGCATCGTAGTCGGCGGGGTTCTTGAACGTCAGCGGGACGATCCCGAAGTTGATCAGGTTCGCCAGGTGGATCCGCGCGAACGACCTGACGATCACGGCCTTGACGCCCAGGTACTTGGGCGCGAGCGCCGCGTGCTCGCGGCTCGAGCCCTGGCCGTAGTTGTCGCCGCCGACGATGAACCCGCCGCCGGCCGCCTTGGCGCGCTGGGCGAAGCTCGGGTCCACGGCCTCGAACACGTACTTCGAGATTTCGGGGATGTTGCTCCTGAGCGGGAGCACCTTCGCGCCGGCCGGCATGATGTGGTCGGTCGTGATGTGATCGCCCACCTTCAGCAGCGCCGGTCCATCGAGGACGTCCGGCAGCGGCGGGAACGCCGGAAGCGGGGCGATGTTCGGCCCGCGGAGGATCGTGGCGCCGGGCGCCGCCGCCTCGTCCAGCGGCTGGACGAACATGTTGTCGTTGACGAAGAACCGCTTTGGAAGCGTGAAGGACGGCGCGTCACCGAGGTCGCGCGGGTCGGTCAGCACGCCGGCGACCGCCGTGGCCGCGGCGACTTCCGGAGACACCAGGTAGACGGCCGCGTCCTTCGTGCCGCTCCTCCCCTCGAAGTTGCGGTTGAAGGTGCGCACCGACACCGCGCCCGACGGCGGCGCCGCGCCCATCCCGATGCAGGGGCCGCACGCGTTCTCGAGAATGCGCGCGCCGGCCGCGACGAGGTCCCGGAGGTCGCCGCTCGCGGCCAGGTGCTCGACCACCTGCCGGCTGCCCGGGTTGACGGTCAGGTGCAGGTTCTCCGCGATCGTCTTCCCACGGAGGACGGCGGCCGCCACCTTCATGTCCTTGAGCGACGAATTGGTGCACGACCCGATGCAGACCTGCTGGACCGGGATCTTCCCGACTTCCCGGATCGACTTGACGGCGCCCGGGCTGTGCGGCATCGCGGCCAGCGGCTCGATCGCGCCGAGGTCGATCTCGATCACCTCGTCGAAGCCGGGGTTGCGGTCGGCCTCGAGCCGCACCCAGTGGTCCTCGCGCCCCTGAGCCTTGAGAAATGCCTTGGTGACGCGGTCGCTCGGGAAGATCGACGTCGTGCACCCCGTCTCGGTGCCCATGTTGGTGATGGTGGCGCGGTTGGGCACCGAGAGCCTCTTCACGCCCTCGCCGAAGTACTCGAAGATCCGGCCGACGCCGCCCTTCACGTCCACGCGGCGCAGCAGCTCGAGGATGATGTCCTTGGCCGACACCCACGGCTTGAGGTCGCCCGTGAGCTTGATCCCCACCACCTTCGGGACCTTGATGCGGAACGGCTCCCCGGCCATCGCGCAGGCGACGTCGAGGCCGCCGGCGCCCATCGCGAGCGACCCGATCCCGCCCGCGGTGGGCGTGTGGCTGTCGCTGCCGATCATCGTGCGGCCGGGACGCGCGAACCGTTCGAGGTGGAGCTGGTGGCAGATGCCGTTGCCGGGCCGGGAGAAGACGACACCATGCTTGGCGGCGACGGTGCGGAGGTAGTTGTGGTCGTCGGCGTTCTTGAAGTCGCTCTGCAGCGTGTTGTGGTCGACGTAGCTGACCGACAGCTCCGTCTTCACGCGCGGGATGCCGATCGCCTCGAACTGCAGGTAGGCCATCGTCCCCGTGGCGTCCTGCGTGAGCGTCTGGTCGATGCGGATGGCGATCTCGCTCGTAACCGCCCACTTTCCCTCGACCAGGTGCGCCTCGATGATCTTCCGTGTGACTGAGCGGCCCATCGATTCCTCCGTGCGTCCGGAAGGGGTCGGAGCGGTTTTCCCGGATGACAATATTGAAAGCCGAACACTGTAAGTCGGGAAAACCGCTCCGACCCCTAAATGCGGCGACTCTTCTGGATTGAGTGCGTCTCGCGAGTGTAGCGAATGGGTCGAGAGGGGGTCAACACGGAAGGACGGGAAGAGGGCCTTGGGCCCTGGGCTCTCGGCGGAATCCGGCCCAAGGCCCAATCCAAGAGGCTCAAGGCTCAGGGCTCAGGGGCTGGCAGCGGGGATCTTCCGTCGTTCAGCGCACGACGACTCCGGCCAGGTACACGACCCAGAGGAGCGCCACCATGGCTGCGAAGAGCCCGGCGGCGGCCAGCGCGCGCCGCGGCGCAAGGCGCCTGTCGGTCTCGGCGACAGCCTCGCGGGCGTAGCCGCGGAAGACGACGATGCAGGCCGCGGCGCCATCGTCGGGTAGGCCAGGAATCCGACGTAGCCGATCGACATCACCGCCAGGAACGCCAGCATGGTGCGGCGCAGCAGACCGCGGTCGCGGACGACGAGCAGCGGCAGGAGCACCGACAAGCACAGCGACGCGTAGGCGAGCGTCCAGGCCGGCTCGACCGGCAGCGCTCGGTCGAGGCCGAGCGCGGGCGCGTGGAGTGTCCCGCCGCGGACCACCTCGGCGATCGCGAAGTAGAGCGGGAGAAACGAGACCAGGGCGCTTGCGAGCACCGTGCGCCAGGCCAAATAGGCGAGGATGCCGGGAAGGGCCACGACGACGAACGCCAGCAGGACCGGCGCCCCGGGCCGGTCCAACCGAAGACTGGCGGCGACGACAGCCGCACCGACGATGAACAGCCACTCCGATGCCCTGCGCCGGCCTTCCGGGAGCGATTCGAGGCCGAAGACGACCGCGCGGCCTCCGACCACAGACGCGACAAGCCCGGGTCCCTGCGCCGACGACAATCGGATCCAGCACGGTGGATGTTTCGGTCGGTCCGGCCGCTGGCATTATCGCCCCAGCCGACAGCCGTGCCAACGTCCTATTCCTGCGCGTCGGCTAATAGAGCCACACGTGACCGCCGGCGGGTAGCCCGGCTCCTGTCTGCGGCGTCACCTGCTCGACGCCGAAGAGCCACTGGCGTTCCGGTCGCATCAGATACAGCCGGACCGATTCCGCCGACGACCGGCCGTGCGCGCGCTCCACGCCCAGGATCTCCGACCACGCCGTCCGCCAGAGCGCGGGCCTGATGTGAATCGGGTCGAAGCCGTACCACGACGGCTCGAGCCGAAACAGGCGCGCGCGGCGCGCCTCCGCCAGCTCGGCAAGGCCCGCGTTGACGCGCTCGGCCCGCTCCAGGACCTGGTCCAACGAGAGCCGGCAGGCCGGCACCACCACCGACTTGAACGCGAAGAACTTGAGTCGTGACACGTTCCGCGCGCTCGCAAGCGGAAGGTCGGTCAGCACGATATCGTCCGTGAATCGTCCGAGGCGACCGAGCGCCTCGTCCACCCACGCGAGAACCTGCTCTGGCGGGAAGCCGTAGAGGATGTCGTTGCCGACGTCGGTGACGAGCGCGCGGGTGGGTACGGGCGTCGCCGCTTCGAGCTCGCGCCAGAGGCCGGACTGAAGGATGCCGGGGAGCCTGCGCACGACGAATCGGCTATCGGCGCCGTAGGACCGGCCGTGACCGATCGCCGCGACGACCTCGACGCCCGGTCCCCAGGCGGCCCTCGCGGACGAGACGACGGTCTGGAATCCCCGCGTCAGGTTGCTGGCCCCGAGCGCGACGACGCGGCCGATCTTTGGGTACCCTGGCCCGCTCGTCATTCGTCCTTCCAACGCTGCCAATGAGCCGCCCGAGGCGAGCTTCAGCGGGGAGTCGATTCCCTTCGCAAATCCCACGCCCTCAGTCCTTGTGCCTCTAGACAGTATGACTTCCGCATCGTGCGAGCGATGAGGCTGACCGCCGTGAGATTCGCGGGTTAGCCTTGGTCGGGCCAGTGCCGCCCGTTGAGTGCTCGTTCAACGCACGTTCACGGAGGTCAGCCATGGCAGAGCCTACCACCCTTTTCGTCGGTCTGGACGTCCACAAAGAGAGCATCGCCGTGGCCCACGCCAGCGCCGACCGGGCGTCCGACATCGTGTATGTCGGTCAGGTCGGCACACGAGAAGCCGACATCGACAAACTGGTCCGGCGGCTTCACAGTCAGGCGTCCGAGTTGGTCGTCGCCTATGAGGCGGGTCCCTGCGGCTACGGGTTGTATCGCACGCTCACCAGGAAAGGCATTACCTGCCTCGTCGTCGCGCCGTCCCTCATCCCCAAGAAACCGGGCGAGCGCGTGAAGACGGATCGGCGGGACGCCGCGCAACTGGCCCGGCTGCTGCGCGCGGGCGACCTGAAGTCGGTGTACGTGCCGACGGTCGACGATGAAGCCGTCCGTGATCTCTCACGCGCCCGCGAGGCGGCGATCGGCGTGCTGAAGGACGCGAAGCTCCGCCTGAAGTCGTTTCTCCTGCGCCTTGGGTTGCACTACTCGGGCCGGGCCACCTGGAACGACGCGCACCTGCGGTACTTGGCGAAGGTCGTCTGCCCGACACCGGCGCAGCAGATCGTGTTTCAGGAGTCCCTGCGGGCCGTGAGCGAACAGACCGAGCGCGTGCGCCGGCTGGAAGACGAGTTGGTCGAGATCGCCGCGACCTGGCGGCTGCATCCGATCGTCGAGGCGTTCCAGGCGATGCGGGGCGTCCAGCAGCACACCGCCGTGACCCTCGCGGCGGAACTGGGCGACCTGACCCGCTTCGATTCGCCACGGCAACTCGCCGCGTTCGTCGGATTGATCCCGAGCGAGTACTCGACCGGCGAGTCGCGTCGACTCGGGCCCATCACGAAGGCCGGCAACGGCCACGCGCGCCGGGCGCTGGTTGAAGCCGCGTGGGCGTATCGGTACCCGGCCAAGGTATCGGCGCACCTGCAGCTGCGGCTCGAGCACTGTGCCAAGCCCATCCAAGACATCGCGTGGAAGGCCCAGGTGCGGCTCTGCAAACGCTATCGGCGCCTGGTTGCGCGCGGCAAGAACTCGAACGTCGTCGTCACGGCGATCGCGCGGGAGATTCTGGCGTTCTTGTGGGCGATCGCCCAGGAGGTGCCCGTCACGCACTGAGCGACGCACAGACGCGCTGTCGGGTGAGGGAAGAGGCGCGGCCGCGGTTGGGCGCAATCCTCGGCGACGTTAGGAGGCGGCTTCGGTCGACCCTCGTGCCTAGACCCATCTTGGACACTTTGGAGGCNNACCCGACCCGACCAACGGCATCGACACCGAATCAGAAGAGGTGTCTTTGCACTTGACGTGGGAAGTCATATCAACGATCGCGGTTCACCCGCGCCGGCTCTGGATCGCGTCAACCGGCGTCGGGTGCAACGCGTTAGCCAGCCGAACTTCCTCCAGGCGATGCCCTCCCGCAAGTCCGAGCGACTTCAGCAATCGATTGTGCTTCCGAACAACGTACACGTTGAAGCAGGTCCTAACGTAGCGCAGGTCGTCGAATACGTCGCCGTTGTACCTCACGACATGCGGAGCTAGGAAATGCAGCNNGACTTTCGGCGATTGCTGCAAGGCTCTCGAACAGTCGATCAGGCAGCGCGATTCGCTCGCGGTACGCCCGAGCACCGGTCAGCACCTTCCATGACAACGTGGTGGGCCGCAGTACTTTGAACGAGTAGTTCTTGTCGCGACGCCCGACCACGCCTTCGAGACGTTTCACGGTACGAATGAGTACGGGCCGACGCTCTTGCTCCTTACGTAGGTCGGGGGCCACGTTCCTGTCGATTTCGTGAACTACACAGCCGGAGAGCAGCAATCGGGTCTTGAAAAGGTTCTCGAAGCAGCATGTGATGCGCACAGCGTCCACGACAGGAGGATCCAACTTCCAAAGTAGTCGGTTGAACGTCATGTCCCCTCGGTCAGTTGTCAACTCGAAGGTCGTCGCGAGCCGATCCAGATGACGGATGAGCGACGCTTGCCCAAACAATCGCCCTGCCGCGGCGAGGACGTTCAAGGCTGTCATCCGCCGCCATTGCAGCGTCGTGTAGCATGCGCCCTCGGCAATGTGATTGGCTCGCAGCATCTCGTTGTCTGGCTAACGATCGTATAGGTGGAACGCGGGCTTTCCGGGTTCCAACGCCGGAAAGGCTGCCCATCTGCCCGTTCCTGCCCCCAAGACCTCGCATTGTCACCCTGCTAGACGGCCAAGGCACGTCGCTTTCGCTTTGCGGGTTGCGGCGTTTCTGGCGCTCTTTGGCCGCGATTCGGTGGCGGTGGCGCGGCGATTGCGTCCCGATCGGAGGAGCGCAACATGTGCGACCTCGAGTCGTCCCTCCAGGCGTTCGGCGAGTTCCTCCCGCATGGGCGAACCTCACTAAGCGACCACCTCTGAGGCGGCGCCGGAGCGGAAGAACGGGTCATGTGAAAAAGGCCGCCGGCGTGGTGTCACCGGCGGCCGCAAGTCGTAAGCCCTGAGCCCTGAGCCTTGAGCCTCTGGGCTTAGGCCGGCAGCAGCGCGGCCTGCGCGCCCGCGTCGAGCGCCTTCAGGTTGAGGTCCAGCAGCGCCGCCTTCTTTCCCGACAGTTCCTTGTTCAGCGCCGCGATCACCGCCTCGCGGCCGACCAGGCCGATACGCCCCACCATGCCGCCGAGCGCGACGATGTTCGCGAGCCGCGGATTGCCCAGCTCGCCAGCAATGCCCGTCATCTCGAGGTACGTCACCGTGATGTCCTGGCGCGTGTGTGGAATCTCGATGAGCGTCTTGTTGATGAACAAGTGCCCGC
>PMKG01000395.1 GCA_003157675.1 Acidobacteriota bacterium | reverse complement strand
AACGAGTGGGGCTACTCGTGCCGCTGCATCGACCTGCTCAGGCTCCTTGGGAAGAAAGGACTCTGAGGCCGATTCACCTTTCACCCTGGGGGTTCCCGTGGCCAAGCTCTCAATCAAGGACCTCGATCTGGCCGGCAAACGGGTCTTCATGCGGGTCGACTTCAACGTCCCGATCAAGGAGGGACGGATCAGCTCCGACACGCGCATCCGGGCCTCGCTGCCGACGATCGTGTACGCGCTGGACCACGGCGCGATCGTGATCCTCGCCTCCCACCTCGGGCGTCCGAAGGGGAAGGTCGATCCCGCGTTTACGCTCAAACCGGTCGCTGCGCGGCTCGCTGAGCTGGCCGGGCGGCCGGTCGAGTTCGCGGAGGACTGCGTCGGGCCGGTGGCGGAGGCGGCCGTGGACCGGGCGGCGACGGGCGGCCACCTCGTGCTGCTCGAGAACCTGCGGTTCCATCCCGAAGAAGAGAAGAACGACGCGAGGTTCGCCGCCGGGCTGGCGGCCCTGGCCGACGCGTACGTCAACGACGCGTTCGGCTCGAGCCACAGGGCGCACGCGTCGGTCGACGCGATCACCCGGCTGCTGCCGCATCCGGCGGCGGGGCTGCTGATGGAGCAGGAAGTCCGCTATCTGGGCCTGGCGCTCGGGGCGCCGGAGCGGCCGTTCGTGGCGATCCTCGGCGGGGCCAAGGTGTCGGACAAGATCGAGGTNNGTGCACCCAGAATCCGGCCCATCCCTGCGTCGGGATTCTGGGCGGAGCGAAGGTGTCGGACAAGATCGAGGTGATCGAAAACCTGCTCGGCAAGGTGGACGCCCTCTGCGTCGGCGGGGCGATGGCGTATACGTTTCTCAAGTCGCGAGGCCTCGCCATCGGCCGGTCGCTCGTCGAGGACGACAAGCTCGACGCGGCCCGCCAGATCACGGGCCACGCGCACGACCGCGGCGTGAAGCTCGCGCTGCCGACCGACCACGTCGTCGTCGAGAGGCTCGAGGCGGGCGCGCCGCACGCGACGCTGGCGGTGACCGACGCGTCGATCGGGGATCGGATCGGCGTCGACATCGGGCCGGAGACGATCGCGGCGTTTTCGGCGCTTGTGGCGAGCGCGAAGACGGTCGTGTGGAACGGACCGATGGGGGTGTTCGAGATGCCGCCGTTCGACGCGGGAACGAACGCGCTGGCGCGGGCGGTCGCGGCCGTCAAGGGGACGACGATCGTCGGCGGCGGAGATTCGGTGTCGGCGGTGACCAAGGCGGGCGTGGCGGACCGGATCACGCACATCTCGACCGGCGGCGGCGCCTCGCTCGAGTTCCTGGGCGGCCGCTCGCTGCCGGGGGTCGCGGCGCTCGAGAACAAGTAGAGAACCTATGCGTACACCCCTTGTCGTCGCCAACTGGAAGATGTTCAAAACCGTCGCCCAGGCGGTCGCCTACGTCCGCGAGTTCACGGGGCTCGTCTCCGGGATGGACGACGTGGAAATCGTGGTGGCGCCGCCGTTCACGGCCGTGCATGCGACGGCCGAGGCGGCGCGCGGTTCGCGGATCGCAATCGCCGGCCAGGATCTCTACTGGGAGGCCGAGGGGGCGTTCACCGGCGAGGTAAGCGCGGCGATGCTTCGCGAGGCGGGCGCGCGCTTCGTCGTCATCGGCCACTCCGAGCGGCGGACGAAGTTCGGCGAGACCAACGACCAGGTCAACCGCAAGGTGAAGGCCGCGACGGCCGCCGGGCTGACGCCGATTGTCTGCATCGGCGAGACGCTCAACGAGCGGGAGAGCTGCGAGACGCTCCGGGTGCTCGACCGCCAGATCAAGACCGGGCTCGACGGGCTGACGGCCAACCAGGTGGCCGCGCTGGCGGTGGCCTACGAGCCGGTGTGGGCGATCGGAACGGGGCGCAACGCGACGTCGGCGCAAGCGCAGGAGGCGCACGCGCACATTCGCAGCCGGCTCAGCGAGTGGTTTGGGGCCGAGGCGGCCGACGCCTGCCGCATCCTCTACGGCGGCAGCGTGAAGCCGGCGAACACGAAGGAACTGGTGGGCCAGGCCGACGTGGATGGGGCGCTGGTGGGCGGCGCGAGCCTGGACCCCAAGGCGTTTGCGGAAATCGTGGCCGGAAGCCGTCCTGGCAGGATATAATAGTCGGCTCTTGGGGTCGAATGGCGACCCGTCGGGGTTTGCCGTCGGGCGCTCCTTCCGGCCCCTTGTAGGGCGACCCTTTAGGGTTGCCTGGAATTGCCCGGGACGTCACCCGGGAGTGAGTGAATAGCCGTGGTTGTTCAGTATTTGATGACGGTGCTCTACGTGCTGGTGTGCCTGGTGCTGCTGATGGCGATCCTGCTGCAGCAGGGGCGCGGCGGCGACATCGCGAGCGCGTTCGGCGGCAGCGGCAGCCAGACGGCGTTCGGAGCGCGGGCGGGCGCGACGCTGCTCACGCGGGTGACCACCGTAACGGCGGTGCTGTTCATGGCCGGCGCGGTCGGCCTCGGCATCTTGTGGCAGCGCGGCGGCGGGGGGTCGGTCGTGAGCGGCAAGACCTCGGCTCCCATCAGCGCGCCCGCGAGGCCGGCGCCGGCGCCCGTGAAGAAATAGGCTCAAGGCCCAGGGCTCCCGCCTACGCCCGAGGCTACGGCGGGCAGGCAAGGGCCTCGGGGCCTGGCTCGAGTTGCGCGGTTCATGTAAGTCCCTCATTTGCGGAAGTGGCGGAACTGGCAGACGC
>PMKG01000274.1 GCA_003157675.1 Acidobacteriota bacterium | reverse complement strand
GTGGCGGAACTGGCAGACGCACCAGCTTGAGGGGCTGGCGCCCGCAAGGGCGTAGGGGTTCGAATCCCCTCTTCCGCACCAACCTTCGCTCGCTTGCGTTTGAAGCGAGATGGCCCTCAGCGAGCTTCGGTTGGCAAGCCAACGAAGGTTGTCCGCCGTAGCAATGCGAGCACCACGATCCACGCGCAGCGTCGCGAAGGCAGACCATCACCCACCTCACGGAGGGTTCGTCGATGTCGGCGGACACCTCGCCCGTCGAAGTGCCGCCCGCACCGGCGGGCGGCCCCAACCCAGTTGTCGCAGGCTGAAGCCTGGATGAGGTGAGTATGACCGGCTGCCGACGCGTCATGATCGTGAGCGTCGCCTTGTTCGCAGGGGCCTGCGCCACCGGGCGATTTGGCCCCCCCACGACGACGCCGGCCCCTGAGGGCACGCACACGCTGAAGAACCTCAGCGTCAACGAGCGCGACGCTACTCTACAGCGCGCCAGGGTGTGGGAACCGGTCGACACGCCCTCGCTCGATCTTGCGGCGGGGCCGCCGCTCCCGTCCGCCATGAGGATTGGCGGGGAGCTCACCTGCACGTTCGTGTTTCCCGAAAAACCCCTGAGCGGGAGCACGCCGAAATTCCGGTGTGAGGTGCGGCCCGACGACGTCGTGAAGGTGAAATACGGGAAGCACAACGGCGAGGTCTACGCGGAGATCGCGGCGAGCCGCCTGTTCTGGGCGCTGGGCTTCAAGGCGGACCGCATGTATCCGGCCCGTGTCACGTGTCGGGGATGTCCCGGCGACCCGTTTGCCGCCAGTAAGGCGGATTGGCATCTTGGAAAACCGGCAGAGATCGGCCAACGCGTGTTCGACCCGACGGCGATCGAGCGCCCGGCCCCCGGATCGGCCATCGACGTGCCGGGCTTCGAGGGCTGGGCATGGCCGGAGTTGGACAAGGTGGATCCTCGGGCCGGCGGTGCGTCCCGCGCGGAGGTGGACGCGCTGAAGCTGCTGGCGGTGTTCGTACAACACTCCGACAGCAAACCGGAGCAGCAGGCGTTGCTGTGCGCACCGGGAGGTGTGAAGCGGGATAGCGCCGGCAACGAAACGTGCCTTTCGCCGTGGCTGGTCGTGAAGGATCTGGGCGTCACGTTCGGGAAGGCGACGGCGCTCAATACCAGCGCGATGGACCTGGACGACTGGTCCCGCGCTGGCATCTGGCGGGACGGCGCGCCCTGCGTAGGGGATCTCCCACGGTCTCTGAGCGGCAGCCTCGAGAATCCTCGGATTAGCGAGGCAGGTCGCGCGTTCCTCGCCAGCCGCCTACTGCTGCTCGGCGATGGACAGATCCGCGATCTGTTCACGGCGGCGAGAGCCGACCGCCGCGGTGGCACCGTCGACGACTGGGTCCGTGTCTTCAAGCGGAAGCGGGATGAAATCGTCAAGGCACACTGCGAGTAGACCTGCGCAGGGGTTCCAAGACCTCGCACAGGTGCGCATTCGCAGCCGTGGTCGTGGTGTTTCCCGCCTCCTCGCGTGCATCCTCTGCAACCCATGATCCCCGCTCGGCCGAGATGTGGCGGACCCGGGATCGTGCGGGATGAAGGGGCGGGAATCCGTTGCGTCCGGGCAGCGAGATGGACATACTCTTCGTGCAATCGTCGCCCGCCTGTCCGTGTTCCCCGTGCTGTTCGCGAGGAGTTGGCCCTGTGAAGAACACTGTGTCCGTCGTCGTGGCGTCGGTCGCCATCGCCTTGTTCATTCGGGTGGCGCCTTCAGCCCAGTCCAAGCCCTCCATCTACCTGACACCGCCGAAAGTCATCGCGGACATCATGGCCGCCGAGCCGCTGCCCGGCGTGGCCGTGTCGCCGACTCGCAAGGTGCTGCTCCTGACGCATCGCAAGAGCATGCCGTCGCTGGCCGAAGTCGCCGAGCCGTTCTACGGCCTCGGCGGCTCGCGCATCAGCCCGAAAACCAACGGTCCGCGCATCCTGAGCGCGACGACGAGCCTGGTGCTGAAGGATGTGGCCGCCGGCACGGAGAGGCGGCTGGTGCTGCCGCCGGCGGTCTCGTACTCGGGCAGCTTCTCGCCGGACGGCAAGTACGTCGCCGTCACGATCACCACGAAGACGGGCATACAGCTCTCGGTGGCGGACGTCGCGACCGGCCTCGTCAGGCCCGTGCTCGCTGGCGGCGTCAATGGCCTCGGCGGCGGCTGCCGGTGGCTGGACACCTCGACCGGGTTTCTCTGCAGCCTGATTCCCGCCGGGCGCGGCCCGATGCCGAAGGAAGGCGCCCTGCCTGCGGGTCCGGCGGTCCAGGAGACCATCGGCACGGCCGCCCCGGCGCAGACCTTCGAAGACCTGCTGAAGAACCCGTACGACGAGGCACTCTACGAGTACTTCTACACCAGCCAGCTGACGTGGGTGGACCTCTCCGGCACCAGGACGCCGTTCGGCAAGCCCGGCATCTACTCGGGCGCGGAGATCTCCACCGACGGCAAGTACGTCGTCGTCAGCCACACCAAGAAGCCGTTTTCGTACGTCGTCCCGGCGGGCGAGTTCCCTCGCGATGTCGAGTTGTGGACGAAGGCCGGCGTGGTGATGAAGAAGCTCGCGGACGTGCCGATGGGCGACACGTTCCCGCGCAACGGCGTGTTCCCGGGCCCGCGCGGCTTCAGGTGGCATCCGATCGAGCCGGCCACGCTCCTGTTCATCGAACCGCTCGACGGCGGCGACCCGAAGGTCAAGGTTCCCTTCCGCGACCGTGTCGTGTCGCTCGCCGCGCCGTTCACGGGCCAGCCGATCGAGGTGGTGAAGACCGAGTGGCGCGCCGGCGGCCTGCAGTTCACCGAGAAAGGCACCGCGTTCCTCAGCGAGAGCGACCGCGAGACGCGCATGCGCCGCACCTGGATCTTCGTGGGCGGGCTGGCCGCCGCGCCGAAGAAGCTCTGGGAACTGCGCCAGCAGGATCGCTACGGCGATCCCGGCTCGCCGATCGCACGCCCTTCGTCCGGGAAGATCATGCAGATCGGCGACGATATCTATCTGAGCGGCGCCGGCGCGTCGCCGAAGGGTGACCGGCCCTTCGTCGATCGGCTCAACCTCAAGACGCTGCGGTCTTCCCGGCTGTGGCAGTGCGACGACGTCAGCTTCGAGACATTCGTCGCGTTCGTGGACGACAATGGCGGACAGATCATCACCCGCCGCGAGACGAAGAAGGACCCGCCGAACTACTACCTGCTCGACACGGCGGCCACGACGCGCAAGCCGATCACCGCGTTCGCCGACCCGCATCCGCAGCTGGCCGGGGTCACGAGCCAGTTCGTCACCTACAAGCGCAAGGACGGCGTCCAGCTGAACGCGACCGTCTACCTGCCGCCGGGCTACACGCCGGGCACCAAGGTGCCGGTGTTCCTCTGGGCCTACCCCGCCGAGTTCACGAGCGCGGACGAGGCGGCGCAGATCAGCGGCAACGAGAACCGCTTCCTCACCATCGGCGGCTCGTCGCAGCTGCTGCTGCTCACCCAGGGCTATGCGATCTTCAACGACGCGACGATGCCCATCATCGGACCTGGCGAGACCGCCAACGACACCTACGTCGAGCAGCTGGTGGCGAGCGCGCAGGCGGCCATCGACAAGGGCGTCGAGATGGGCTTTGCCGATCGCGATCACTGGGGCGTCGGGGGCCACAGCTACGGCGCGTTCATGACGGCGAATCTGCTGGCGAATTCACGCCTGTTCCGCGCCGGCATCGCGCGAAGCGGCGCATACAACCGCACGCTGACGCCTTTCGGCTTCCAGAACGAGACGCGCAACTTCTGGGAGGTGCCCGGGATCTACGCCAAGATGTCGCCGTTCTTCCGCGCGAACGAAGTGAAGGACCCGATCCTGCTCATCCACGGTGAGATGGACGACAACTCGGGCACGTTCCCGATCCAGTCGCAGCGTTTCTACGTCGCCCTCAAGGGCTTCGGCGCCACCGTCCGCTACGTCACGCTGCCTTTCGAAGCGCACGGCTACGCGGCCGCGGAATCGAACAAGCACGTGATCACCGAGATGCTCAACTTCCTCGACAAATACGTGAAGAACGCGGGACCGAGGCACTAGCTCGTCGCACGGCCAGTCGACCGGCCCCGAACGC
Source organism: Acidobacteriota bacterium (assembly GCA_003157675.1). GTDB lineage: Bacteria > Acidobacteriota > Vicinamibacteria > Vicinamibacterales > Fen-181 > FEN-299. The sequence goes on along the minus strand of PMKG01000274.1, from coordinate 6,481 downwards.
GGGGCCGGTCGACGCTACCCGGCCTCAGCGCAGGCCCGCGCGTAACCCGAACCGACCCGGACGGCCTCCTGCAGGCACTCGCGCGCGCGTCGTCGTGCCGATGGTCGGCTACCAGCCGGAACGACCCTCCTTCGCACGCCGCGCGTGCAGGTCGGCGAAGAACTTGACCACCGCCGCGTCGTCCATGAAGTCGTAGCGGTATCTGGGGCCGTAGTCGACCCAGAGCTCTTCGCCGGCGGCAATGTCCCTCAGGGCCGTGATCTTCACGAACGGGGCTTCACAGATCTTCTCGAACTTCACGTTCCGGAACTCTGCCGGTGCGTAGTTCATCCGCGTGAAGACGTTGCCGGCGATGCCGTCGATAATCGTGATGCCGCCTGTGTGCGGCTTCGCGCAGTCCAGCAGCCCCATCATGTACTGCCACCGGTTCGCGTTCAGCCGGCGGTCGTACTCCTCATCCGTGATGAACTCCCCCGTATAGGCGCCGAGGTAGGCTCCCTTCGGGATGGCCACCTTCGTGTAGACGCCGTTTCCCGCGTGCGGAATCGTGGATGTCCTGATTTCGAGACTCTTCTCGTAGGGGGACTGGCCGGTGGAGAGCGCGACGGCTGTCGCGACCGCGATCGCCGGAAGGAGGTACCGCAACCTGGCTCGCGTCATCTTAGCCTCCAGTCGCTGGCCGGTGCCGTCGGATCCCGGTGTCGCCACGGTCCAGGCGTGGCCGCGACGAACGGGCACGTGAAAAGTCTAGCACGCGCGTGAGGTCGGCTTTGGGTGACGCCTGGCCGCCAGCAACGCGTCGAGCTTCGCGGCCACGAACGCCCGCCGGCGGGCCGATTCGATTCGCTCCACCATGTCGCGGGCCACGTTGACGCGGAATGTCTTCGGCCAGTCGAGCTCGGGCAGCGCGCGAAACAGCCTGGATCGGACCGGCGTGAGGTAGAGGAAGTCGACGAGCGCCTTCTCCGGCGTCGCGAGTCGCCCTCCGGCATCGCCACGGTCCTCGAAGCCGAAGAAGAAGGCCGGCTGGATGTGGTGGAGGGACACGACGCCGAGGGGCGTGGCGTAGCGCCTGGTTCTCGCCAGCGTCACGGCGTAGGTCACCGCCGGCATCTGCGAGACCATGCCGTGCAGGTAGAGGGCGCTCTGGAGCGACACGTAGGACGGGAGCGGCGCTGTCAGGTACTCCGGCAATGCCAGCGGGTCCACGCGACCCGGGAGGGCCCACACGCCTCGGCGCAGCCGGACCAGGTGCCCGGCCGCCGCGAGGCGCGCCAGCGACACGCTCGCGTGACCGTTCGCCACGCGCAGACGGGCGGCGGCCTCACGCGTCGTCAAGACCGGCACGTCCATGGACGCCACCGCCGAGAGGACGTCCACCAGCGTCACGGCCGGTCACCCCTGAGTGCGTCCACCACCTCGAGCACGATGCTGTCCCAGGCTGATGGCGAGTCGAACGGCGCCTGGTCGTCGGGCTCGAGGTAGGAGAGCACCTGGCTCTTGAACATCCCGAAATCGATCGCCATCGCGTTGGCGCAGGCCCGGTCCAGGACGTCCTGGTCGACGTCCGGACCGTCAGTCAGTGTCGCCCCGCCGGTCAACAGCAGGTGCACGTCGAACACGTCGCGCACCTGCGTTTCGCGGCGCCCGGCCAGAGCCCCGATCTTCTGGCGCAAGGCCGTGGCTGCGTCGTAGTGGCTGACCATCAGCGGCGGCAACTGGTACGCCCGCGCGATGCGTGGGTCGACGCTCCCGAACGTCACCCCGGCATCCAACCCGCGACGCGAGCACTCGATCTTGGTCGGAAGTCGAGTGGCTCCGCCCTCGACGCCGAGGCCGAGCTTCCATCGTTGCGTCGTCTCCGTCTGCTTGGGTGTCGACACGCGGCTAATCGCGATCCCTTTGGCTTCGAGGATCTGGGCGAAGGGCCTCGACGCGAAGATCTCGCCCACCTTGTCCCGAAACGCCTGGGCGCCAATCTCGCCCAGGTCGAGGTCCATGTCCTCGGAGTACCGGACGCTGTGGTGGAAGAACCTCAGGTTGCAGCCGCCCTTGAGGACGAAGAGCGTGGGATTCACCCGCCGGCCGAGTTGGGCGAGGAAGAGCAGGTGGAACTGCTCGACGAAGCGGATGGGGCTGGTGGCATCCATCGGCAACCTCTGAATAACTAATACATATAATCAACACATGTGTCAATTATAAGTATTACCAAACGGACGACGCCGCCTGCGCACACGCTGCACGCGGCTTCAAGCTCCCTGGGGCTGGCGCCGGAGCTTTCCCGGCCTCCGATCTAGCCCGATCGAGCCCGTTGCCAATCCTCTCGATGAATCGTACCCTTCACGGATGGCATCCGCGCCCGTCGCCATCACCCGTGAGGTCAGCCGGTCGATCGCGCGCTGCGAGCTGACGTGCCTCGATCGCACGCCGATCGACATGGCGCGCGCCCGCGCGCAGCACGAGCAGTATCGCGACGCGCTCGGCCGGCTGGGACTGGACGTCGTGTGCCTGCCGGAGGAGCCCGACCTCCCCGACTCGGTGTTCGTGGAAGACACCGCCATCGTCCTCGACGAAGTCGCCGTCCTCACCAACCCAGGAGCCGACTCCCGCAAGCCGGAAGTGGAGTCGGTCGCGCGGGCTCTGGGCCCGTTTCGCCCGCTCCTCCGCGTGACCGCCCCGGCCACGCTCGACGGTGGCGACGTGCTCGTCGTCGGACGGTCCATCTACGTCGGACTGTCGTCGCGCACGACGCTGACGGCCGTGGAGCAGTTGCGCGCCCTGGTCGGGCCGTTCGGCTATGCGGTCACGGGTGTGCCGGTGAGCGACGGCCTGCACTTGAAGACGGGCGTCTCACAGGTGGCGGAATCGACGCTTCTCATCAACCCCGCCATGGTGAGCAGGGAGTTCTTCCCCGGCCTTGCGCTCGTGGAGGTCGAACCCTCCGAACCGAACTCGGCGAACGCGCTGCTCATCGGCGACACGATCGTCTTCCCGGCCGCCCATCCGAAGACCCGCGAGCGCCTCGAGCGACTGGGCCGGCGCGTCGTGACGGTGGAGGCGGATGAACTCGCGAAGGCCGAAGGCGGCGTGACCTGCTGCAGCCTGATCGTGAACGCGCCTTCTTCACTTCGCCGGAGCAAGTGACGGAAACGCCCATGGAACTGCTGAAGACGTGCGTGCGCTGGTCCGCCCTCCCGGGCGCCGTCATCCTGGTGATGCTGTCGGCCGTGCCGGACGTCCTCACACAGGGGGCGAGCGACCTGCCCATGCGGTGGTCGAACTGGCTGAACCTCCGCAGCATCGCGGACATCCCGGCGGCCCTGAAGGCGGGCGTGGACAACGGCGGACAGTTCGAGCTGGGCATGGGTGGGAGCCCGCCAACGATCTGGCCGATCTCCTGCAACGACTACCTGGCGGCCATCGACAAGGGCTTCTACGCCGTTTCCACCCGAGACGACAAGATGGAGGGTCCGTTCGTGGATCGCTGCTACACGCTGCGCTACCTCCAGCAGGCCCGCCCCGCGCAGCGCAGTCACCTCACCGATCCCATCTGGTCGGCCGACCCGCTCCGCGATCTGCCGCCGCTCTGCTTTCGCTTCGAACGGATGAGCGAACAACAGGTCGAGGACGCGACCGCCAGGGGGATGAGTTGGCAGGCGTTCGACCCGGAGGCCAGAGTGACGGCGCGCGGCGCCGAAGGTCTTGCCGTCGAGGACGCCGGCTTGCGGTACGGCCTGTCAGTGATGGCGCGCGCGGACTTCGACGGGGATGGAGTCGAAGACGTCGCGCTGACGCAGACCATCGGTGCCAAGGGTGGAACCTTCGGCACGACGATCTTCTACATCCTGACTCGCCTCTCGCCGGGCGGACCCATGAAGCTGCTGACCCGCCGGACCCCGCCGTTCCGCCTGGCGGCGGCGCCGGTCGCTGTCACGGAAGGTATCGCTGCACCAGTCCCAGCGATTCCATGCGGACGAAGTCGCTGTCGAGCGACCACAGCAGCGCGCCGATCTCGCTGGCCAACGCCCCGATGAGGAGATCGCCCAGGCCGAATCGATGACAGCGGCGGAGGCTCGCGACCCAGATCGAGGTGTCGACAACGATCACCGGGGGCCTCGCGCCGGCCGGCGGCGCGACTTCGACAGGTCGATCTCGAGGTCCACGTGCCCCAGCAGGTCCTTGAGGTCATCCGCGCGGTGCCTGCGGACCAGCTCCCGCAGCGCCAGGACCACGGTGTCGGTCTTCGACTTGAAGCCAAGAACGACGCGGGCTTCCTCGACGAGGCCGATGGGCAGGTCGAGCGTCATTCGCATGAACATCACCATGATTCGCATGGGCCCCGACGTCAATCCTGCCATGCCGGCAGGCGGCCATGCTGCCTTCCCGGCCTGTCACCGGGCGTCGGCCGCTGTCCGCCTCCATTCGCGCTCGAACCTCTTTCGAGTGACGCAGCCTGAACAGGAGACCGCGATTCGGGATCGTGAGCCGGACCGTGGGATGCCTCGCCGACCGAGCCGTTCGGAGTAGGCCGCGTCACGGGCCGGAAGGCGACGAGCGGCTGCGCCGGTTTCCCCGGCGCAGCGCGTAGCGGTCAATTCCGCGCGAATAGCGCCAGCCGGCCCCTGAATGCTGGAAACCGGCGCACCGCGAGGAGTCTTCCCGGCCTGCGGAGCCGGCTCGCGAGGCGGGGCGCCCGCGGTTCGGCGAGACTCAGAATCGCGGCCTTTCGTTTAGACCTTCTCGTACGCCATCGCCCGCAAGGCGGCGATCCGCTTCTCCATCGGCGGGTGTGACGCGAACAGGTTGGCGACGGCGCCTTCGCGCAGGCCCACAGGGCGGCCCAGGGGATCGGCGATGCACAGGTTCGCCGTGCCGCGCTTGATCGACCTGGTGGGCTCGGCGGCGGACTCGATCTTCTCGAGCGCGCTAGCCAGCGCCAGCGGGTTCCGCGTCAGCTCGGCCCCCGACGCGTCGGCCAGGTACTCGCGCTGCCGGGACACGACCATCGCCAGCATCTGCCCGACGATCGGCGCCAAGATGATGCCGACGAGCCACACGACGAAGATGACGATGCCCATCGCGCCGCCGCCCCGGTCCCGGCTGCCGCCCCGACGGCCTCCGCCCCACCACAGGCCGCGCGACGCCCAGTCCGACAGCAGCGCCACGGCCCCCACCAGCGCCGCCACGATGGTCATGAGCCGGATGTCGTAGTTCCGCACGTGACTCATCTCGTGCGCCACGACGCCCTGCAGCTCGTCCCGCGTGAGCGCCCGCACCAGTCCTTGCGTGATGGCGATCGACGCGTGGTCCGGGTCGCGGCCGGTCGCGAACGCGTTCGGGTCGCCGTCGGCGATGACGTAGACGTCGGGCTTGGGTAGCCCGGCCGCAATCGCCATTTCCTGGACGACGTTCTCCACCTGCGTGAGCTTCAGCCGGTCGTCCGCGCTCGAGGCGACGGCGAGCGCCTGGTCGATCGGCACCGCGCCGGACGAGGCCAGCACGGCGCGGTCGCCGCGGACGAAGCCGGCGAAGGCGGACGCCGATCCGACCGCCAACGCGGCCAGCCCGACGACGGGAAAGGGCGTGCCGAGGTAGATCAGGTCGAACCCGTAGCCGAGGAGGAACAGGAAGGCGACGAAGACGATCATCACCATCCAGGTGCGGCGGCGGTTCCGCGCCTGTTGCTGTAGCAGATTCATCGGTCCAGGCCGCTCAAACGGCTTCCCTACTTCTTCATCGACAGGTCCACCGCCGGCACGTCCCGGTCGGCGGCCTCGGCGACCTCGAACAGCTCCGCCGGCTTGAAGCCGAAGGAGGAGGCGACCAGGTTCGCCGGGAACGTCTGCTGCGCGGTGTTGTAGCTGGTGGCGATGTCGTTGTAGAACTGTCGCGCGAAGCCGATCTTGTTCTCAGTGGACGCGAGCTCCTCCTGCAGCGCCCTGACGTTCTCGTTGGCGTGCAGCTGCGGGTAGCTCTCGGCAAGGGCGAACAGCTTGCCGAGCGCCTGCGTCAGCACGCCTTCCTTGACGGCCGCATCCGCAGGCCCGGTCGCGGTCGTGGCCCTGGCTCGCGCCTCCACCACCTGCGTGAGGGTGTCGCGCTCGAATTCCATCACGCCCTTCACGGTGCTGACCAGATTCGGGATCAGGTCGTGGCGTCGCTTCAACTGCACGTCGATCTGACGCCACCCGTTGGTCGTCTGGTTGCGCAGGCCGACCAGGCGGTTGAACACAGCCACCGCCCAGACGATCAGGACGATTGGGACGATCAGCATGAGCCACATGGGATCCTCATCAGAATATCCAGGCGCGGCCGAAGGAGCGGCGGAAGTATAGCACCACGGCCGCTGGGCCGATGGTTGCGGGCGGTATCACGCGCGTCACGCCTGATCTGGCCCTCGGCCCTCGGCCCTCGGCCCTCGGCCCTCGGCCCTCGGCCCTCGGCCTTCGGCCTTCAGCCGTCAGCCGTCCGCCGTCGGCGG
>PMKG01000443.1 GCA_003157675.1 Acidobacteriota bacterium | reverse complement strand
GGCCGGCGCGCGTGCGCCGGCCTACTTCACGATCGTCTGGTAGACGAGATAGCGGAACGTGTCCTGCACGTCCAGGTTTCCGGCCGGGATGAGCTGCGTCAGGAACACCGCCACGAGCTTCTCCCTCGGGTCCACCCAGTATTTCGAGTAGTAGGCGCTGCCCCACCCGAACGCGCCGAGCGAATCGGGACGGCCCGCGGCGCCCACGTCCTCCGTCGTTTCGAACCCGAGGCCGAATCCCAGGCTGCCGTCCTCGCGNNAGCAGCATCTGCAGGAAGCGCGTGTAGTCGGCGGCCGTCGACAGGAGGCCGGCTCCGCCGCCGAAGCAGGCTCTCGGCCCGTCGACGAACTGTCCCTGGCCCATGCCCCCCTCCGGCGCGCGCACGATCTTGCCGTCCGCCCCCAGCGAATACACCGTGGCCAGCCGCTCGCGCTTCTCCTTCGGTAGGAAGAAACCGCTGTCGACCATCTTCAGCGGCTCGAAGATGCGCGTGCGGAAGAACTCGTCGAGCGTCGTGCCGGAGGCCTTCTCGACCACCGCACCCAGCACGTCGGTGCCGTATCCGTAGACGTACCGCTCTCCCGGCTGCGCGGCAAACGGCAGCGCCGCCAGCCGCTCCATCAGCGGGCCGATAGGCTCGGCCCTGTCCGCCAGATACCACCCGAACAGCCCCGCAGCCTAGTAGGCCGACTCGGCTGGACCGCCCCCATACGAGATCCCCGCGGTGTGCGTCAGCAGATCCCGGATCGTGATCTCGCGCTTTGCCGGCACGGCACCGTACCGCTCGCTTCCGGCAGGGCCCGGCACGAGGACGGTGATCGACTTGAACGCTGGCAAGTACCGGGAGACCGGGTCGGCGAGTCGCAGCCGGCCTTCCTCCATCAGCATGACCGCGGCGACCGAGGTCACGGCCTTGCTCATCGAGGCCATGCGGAAGATGGTGTCCCGGCGCATCGGCACGCGCTTCTCGACGTCCATCCATCCGACCGGTTCAAACACCGCGACCTTGCCGCCCCTCGCAATGACTACGACCGCCCCGGCGATCTGGTCCCTGGCCGCCGAGTCGCGCATGAACGAGGTGAGGCGTTCCACGCGCGGCGCCGACAGGCCCGCCGCCTCGGGCGCGGTGGTGGGCAGGCCCTGTGCCCAGACCGACGCGCATGTCAGGACCGCTAACGCCACCAGCACGCCAACAAATCGTCGTCTCACGGTCGTCGTCCTTTCTCGCGCCGTCGTCAGGCCACAGCCTTCGAACTTCATACTTCGAACTTCATACTTCGAACTTCGGACTTGCGACCGTGCCCTTCAGTCCTGCCCGCCCGGTGCGCGCCTGTGCAGCCGCAGCGCGCTCGGGGTCACCGCGAGGCCGCCGCGGGCGGTGCAGCGCAGTTCCGGCGCCATCATGCGTCCGACTGCGTAGACGGCGTCGATCGTCTCATCGAGGCCGATCGGATTGACGTAGCCGCCCATGGCCAGGTCGGCACAGACGAATGCCGACGAGGCGGCCGCGGCATTCCTCGTATGACACGGGATCTCCACCATCCCCTGAACGAGGTCGCACACCGATCCCATCGTGTTCTGGAAGGCGATGGCCGCGGCGTCGGCCGCCTGGCCCGCGCTGCCGCCGGCGGCTTCGACCACCGCCGCCGCCGCCATGGCGCCGGCGGCGCCGATCTCCACCTGGCAACCGGCCACCTCGGCCGCGAACGTCGCCCGGAACGCCACGATGAGCCCCACCGCCGCCCCGGCGAACAGCGCCCGAACCGCCGCGGTCTCGTCGAGGCCCCGCTCCTCCATCAGCGACACGATCACGCCAGGGATCACGCCCGCCGAGCCGCCGGTCGGTGCCGCACACACGACGCCCATGGCGCCGTTGACGTGCATGACCGCCATCGCACGGGCGGCGGCGCGCGTGTGCAGGCCTCCGATGGCCACGCGTCCGGCCCGCTCGGCGTCCAGCACGAGGCGCGCGGTCGGCGTGAGAAGCTGCATCGGCGGCGCCGACGCGCTCAGCCCCTCGTGCACGGCGGCGCGCATGACCGCCAGCCGGCGTGTCATCTCGGCAACGACGGCCTGCTCGTCGAGGCCCAGCAGCCGGGACTCGTATTCGATTCCCACCTGGCCCAGCGTGTACCCGCGTTCAACGGCCAGCGCCAGCATCTCTTCGGCCGACTCGAACAGCGGTCGTCCGCGTTTCACGTGCGCGAGAGGCGGAAGCTCGCGCACGGCCCGCACGCCCGAAACGGAGACAAGGAGAGATCGGAGTTCGGGCGCCAGCGGCACGATCCGCCGCACCACCAACAACCGGCTGGCCGCCCGGTCGACGCGCTTGATCTGCTCGATCGTGGCGGCGCCGGAAACGAGCGGGGACAGGGCGTCGGTGACCCCGTCGACGCTGACCTCGACCAGCGCGACATGCGTCTCCCCGCCGAGACTGACCGGCCAGCCATTGACCCGCGTTACGTCGATGGCACCCCCGCCGACCGATCTGGCGCGAAGTGTGGCCATCGTGCCGTCCGAGGCGGAGAGTTCGATGTCAATCGTATTGGGATGGTCGGCTCCCGCGAGCTCGACGATCTCGAACGTCAACGAAAGCCCCGCCGACGCCGCCTCGTCCAGCGCACGAAAGAACCGCGCGTCGGTCAGCGGCCACCCAAGCAGGCCCAGGGCGAACGCCCGGTCCACCCCCTGCTCCCGATAGACCCTGGCGTAGGAGCCTGCCGGGTCGAATCTCGCGCGCACCCGGGCCGGCGGTGCCCCGAGCAGCGCCCTGGCCATGATCCCGATGTGATAGGAGCCTGCGGTGTGGGAACTCGACGGCCCGCGCATGACCGGACCGAACACGTCGCCGAAAATGCCGGGTGCCTGGTGGCTCACGCTTTCGTTCTCCGGTCGGAAGGGTAACACCGCTCGCGGCTCTGTGCTATCTTGACGCGGCTCGGAGAACAGATTCCATGCACCTTCAGCTGGTTGACTGGGTCATCGTCGCGGTCTCGCTGCTCATCTGCTTCGTCCCCGCTCTGTTCTTCGGCAGGCGGGCCGGGCGCAGCACGTCGGAGTTCTTCGCCTCCGGCCGCGCGGTCCCGTGGTGGCTCGCCGGGTTGTCGATGGTGGCGACGACGTTCAGCAGCGACACGCCGAACCTGGTCACCGACATCGTGCGCCGCCAGGGCGTGGCCGGCAACTGGCAATGGTGGGCCTTCACGCTCACGGGCGTCGCCACCGTGTTTCTCTACGCCCGGCTGTGGCGGCGCTCGCGCGTGATGACCGATCTGGAGTTTTACGAAATCCGCTACTCCGGCAAGGCCGCGAGCTTCGTGCGCGGCTTTCGATCGGTGTACCTCGGCCTCTTCTTTAACTGCATGATCATGGCGACGGTGAATCTTGCGGCGTGCAAAATTGCAGGCATTCTTTTCGGGCTCGAACGCTGGCAGACACTGCTGGCCGTCGGAATTCTCAATGTGGTCTTCGCCACCCACTCGGGACTGTGGGGCGTGCTCGTGATCGATATGGTGCAGTTCTTCATCAAAATGACGGC
>PMKG01000238.1 GCA_003157675.1 Acidobacteriota bacterium | reverse complement strand
CGCCGCAAGCGCGAGATCCTCGAAAGCGGCCGCGGCCCCGTGTTGCTCGACACGATGACCTATCGTTTCTCGGGCCACTCGCCCTCCGACGCTTCGAGCTACCGCACCAAGGAAGAAGTCGAGGAACAGAAGCAGCAGGACCCGATCCGCGCGTACTTCGGCCACCTGGTGAAGGCCGGCATCGTGGACCAGCCGACGCTCGAGGGTCTCGACAGCCGGGCGCGCGCCGAGGTCGAGCAGGCGATCCAGTTCGCCGACGCCAGCCCCGAGCCCTCGCCAGATGATCTTTACACCGATGTATACGCGGTGCCGTACGGCCCGTACAGACGGAGCGAGCAGTAGCATGCCGGTCATCACTTACCGTGACGCGTTGAACCAGGCCCTGCGCGAGGAGTTGCGGCGCGACCCGAGCGTGTTCCTCATGGGCGAGGAAGTCGGCGTCTACCAGGGTGCCTACAAGGTCAGCAAAGGGCTGTTGCAGGAGTTCGGTCCGCAGCGCATCGTCGACACACCGATCACCGAAGAGGGGTTCTCCGGCGTCGGCGTGGGCGCGGCCATGGTGGGCCTGCGGCCGATCATCGAGATGATGACGTGGAACTTCTCGATGCTGGCGATGGATCAGATCATCAACGGCGCCGCCAAGATGTTCTACATGTCGGGCGGCCAGTTCAGGATCCCGATCGTCGTCCGGGGGCCCGGCGGCGCGGCCCACCAGCTGGCGGCGCAGCATTCGCAGTCGCTCGAGTCGTGGTACGCCCACGTGCCGGGGCTGAAGGTGGTGGCGCCCTCGACCCCGTACGACGCGAAGGGGCTGCTCAAATCGGCGATCCGCGACGACGACCCGGTCATCTTCTTCGAGGGCGAGACGCTCTACGGTTCGAAGGGCGAGGTGCCCGACGGCGAGTACCTCGTGCCGCTCGGCGTGGCCGACGTGAAACGCCAGGGCTCGGACGTCACCATCGTCGCCTGGTCGAAGATGGTGAGCGTGGCCCTCAAGGCGGCCGACAGCCTCGCCGCCGAGGGTGTGTCGTGCGAGGTCATCGACCCGCGCACGCTTCGCCCGCTGGACGAGGCGCCCATCCTCGCCTCGGTACGCAGGACGAATCGATGCGTCGTCGTCGAGGAGGGGTGGGACTACAGCGGCATCGGCGCGCAGCTCTCGTACGTGATTCACCGCGAGGCGTTCAGTGACCTCGACGCGCCGGTGACGCGCGTGACCGGCGCCGACGTCCCGATGCCGTATGCGAAGAATCTGGAGCACATGGCGATGCCCTCCCCCGCCCGCGTCGTGCAGGCGGTCAGGGACGTCCTGTATTTGGCTTGAGCCCTGAGCCTTGAGCCCTGAGCCTTGAGCCTTTTTCTGAGGTGCGTCCTATGGCTTCCCGCGTGGTCATGCCAAAGCTGAGCGATACGATGGAGGAGGGCCGAATCCTCCGCTGGCTCAAGCAGGAAGGCGACCCGGTCGAGACCGGCCAGACGCTCGCCGAGGTGGAGACCGACAAGGCCACCGTCGAGATGGAGGCCTACACGAACGGCGTGCTTCGCAAGCTGGTCGCCTCGCCGGGCGAGACGGTCAAGGTCGGCGCGCTCATCGCCGTCATCGGCGGCAAAGACGAGGACATCGCGGCCCTGCTCGCGACGTCCGCCCCTGCGCCAGCGGCGGCGCCCACGCCGCCCACGCCACGACCCGCGGCGGTCGCCCCGGCCCGCGTGGCGGCGCCGACGACCGCCGCCAGTTCGGCGGCGGGCAGCCGCTCGATCCGCGCGTCGCCGCTCGCGCTCAGGATGGCGGCCGAGTCGGGAATCGATCCCGGCGCGCTCCAGGGCTCCGGCCCCCAGGGGCGTGTGATCAAGCGTGACATCGAGGAAGCCCTGGCTCGGACGCAGACGGTCGCGCCTGCCGCGCCCACGGCCGCTGCCGCGGGCGAGGCGCAGGATGTCGAGCTCACGCCGATGCGGCGGACGATCGCCAAGCGCCTGGTGCAGAGCAAGGCACCGGTCCCGCACTTCTACCTGACGGTGGACGTGGCGGCCGACCGGCTGTGGGACGCCTACCGCGCGCTCCGCGAGGAGAACTATCTCATTTCGCTCAACGACGTCATTATCAAGGCGTCGGCCGCGGCGCTCAGGCGCCACCCGGAGATCAACGCGTCGTTCGGCGGCGATCACGTCACCTATTACTCGCGGGTGCATATCGGCCTCGCCGTCGCGATCGACGACGGCCTCATCACGCCGGTCATCCGCGACGCCGACACCAAGTCGCTGAGCGACATCGCGGCCGAAGCCAAGGCGCTGGCCGACCGGGCCCGCAGCCGCCAGCTGCAGCCGAGCGAGTACACCGGAGCCACCTTCTCGATCTCGAACCTCGGCATGATGGGCATCGAGGAGTTCTCGGCGATCATCAACCCGCCCGAGGCGGCGATCCTGGCCGTGGGCGCCGTACGGGAGGTTCCGGTCGTCGAGGCCGGCCAGGTGAAGGTCGGCCGGCGCATGAAGCTCACCCTGTCGGTGGACCATCGGGTGGCCGATGGCGCCCAGGGTGCGCGGTTCCTTGGCACGCTGAAGCGAATGCTGGAGAATCCACTGCTCATCGGATGACCTACACCTTGCGCCTTGCGGCTTTCAGCGGCCAGTGATCAGTGGCTAGTTGTCAGTGTGTCACGCCTGACAGACTAACCACTGATCACTGGCCACTGACCGCTACCCCGCCACCTTCACGGTAGAATAGGCAGCCCCTTCGGAGTCCACGGTGACCCTAATCGTCTACTCGGTCGCGTCGGCGGCCGCCCTCGTCTTCTTCGTGGCCACCATCGCGCGGGCCGCCCAATATGCCCGGGCGCCGCTGCACCTGCGGTGGGAGGTCTACCCCGTCCCGCACGAGGCCCCCGAGCGTGTCGCGCACGGCGGCTCGTACTTCGAGCAGAGCGAGTGGTGGCGCCAGCCCAGGACGCGTCACCTGCTCGGCGAGGTGCGCGTGATGGTCCCGGAGATCCTGTTCCTGCACGCGCTCCGCACGCACAACCGGTCGCTCTGGTACCGCTCGTTCCCGTTCCACTTCGGCCTCTACCTGCTCGCCGGGACGACCGCGCTCGTGTTCGGCGCGGCGCTCGGCGCGCGCCTCGTCCCTGGCGTTGCCGACGGCGAGGCCTGGCAGGTGATCCGTTTCGCGGCCAACGTCGCCGGCGCGGCCGGCGTCGTCCTGAGCGTCGTCGGCGCCCTCGGCCTGCTCCACCGGCGCCTCACCGACACCGCGCTGCGCGTCTCTACGGCGCCCGGCGACATCTTCAACCTCGTCTTCTTCGTCGCGGCGCTCTCGCTCGTCGGCCTCGGTTACGCCACGCGACCGGCAGGCGCCCCGGATCTCCTGCAGCTCGCCGCGGGCCTCATCGGCTGGGACGCGGGCCTGGCGGTGGCGCCGCTGCTCGCCGCCGGCCTCGTTGCCGTCTCGCTGCTGGCCGCGTATATTCCGCTGACCCACATGGCGCATTTCGTCGCGAAGTACTTCACCTATCACATGGTGCGCTGGGACGACGAGCCGATGGACCTCTCAGGTCGACGCGCCGTGGCGCTCGCCGATTACCTCACGTTCAGGCCGACCTGGTCGGCCGGCCACATCCGCCAATCGGGGGAAACACCGACCTGGGCAGAGGTCGTCGCGTCGAATCCTGCCCGGGAGCCCCAGCGATGACGGACCGTACCAGGCTTTCGGACCTTTCGCGGCGATCGCACGAACCGATTCTCCGAATCGAGCGCGAACAACTCACGCCGCTGCCGCTCGCGACCGAGGCGCCGCCGGCGGGGCCGGCGTTCACGCCGCGCGGCGCGATGGCGGACTACCCGCTCGACGACACCCGTGTGCTGAGCCTGCCGACACCCGCCTCGCCCGACGAGGAGCGGGAACTGGTCGCGAGGTTTCTCTCCGGCCTGGAGAAGCTGTTCTCACGCGAGAACAACTGGACATTCCTCCAGCCGCTGCTCCTGACGGTCGAGCACTGCGCGCGTTGCCAAACCTGCTCGGACTCGTGCCACATCTTCGAGGCGAGCGGCGGCGCGGAGATCTATCGCCCGACCTATCGCGCCGAAATCCTCCGCCGCCTGTACTTCCAGCACGTCAAGGGCGGCGGCCTGTTGTCCGCCTGGCAGCACGGCACGGTGGAGCTCAACTGGCCGATGGTGGCCCGCCTGGCCGAGCTCGCCTACCGGTGCAATCTGTGCCGCCGCTGCGCCCAGAGCTGCCCGCTCGGCGCCGACAACGGACTGGTCGCGCACGAGATCCGGAAGCTGTTCAGCCAGGAGATGGGGATCGCGCCGAAAGAACTGCACGCGTCGGGCACGATGCTGCAGCTCCGGTCGGGGTCCTCCACCGGCATGACCCCGGCGGCCGTGCGCGACAACGTGCAGTTCATTGACGAGGAGATGTCGGAGAAGACGGGCCTCTCCGTCGAGACGCCGTGGGACGTCGAGGGGGCCGACATCCTGCTCATCCACAACGCCGGCGAGATCCTCGCGTGGCCGGAGAACCCGGGCGCCTTCGGCGTCATTCTCAACGCCGCCGGCATGTCGTGGACAATGTCGTCCGATCTCGCCGGGTACGACTCGGTCAACTACGGCCTGTGGTACGACGACGCGCAGTTCGCGCGGGTGGCCGTGCGTCACGCCGAGGCGGCCCACAAGCTCAAGGTGAAGAAGATCGTCGTCGGCGAGTGCGGGCACGCGCACAAGTCGCTGCTCGTGGTGGCCGACCGGCTGCTCACCGGCGACCTCGCGATTCCGCGCGAGAGCTTCCTCACCGTCCTCAGGGACATCGTGCTCGACGGCCGGCTCGCGCTCGATCCGGGCCGCAACGAGTTCCCCGTCACGCTCCACGATCCCTGCAATATCGTCCGCCTGATGGGCATCGTCGAGCCGCAGCGGGAGATCCTCCGGCGCGTGTGCCCCGAGTTCAGGGAGATGCACCCGCACGGTGTGGACAACTATTGCTGCGGCGGCGGC
>PMKG01000290.1 GCA_003157675.1 Acidobacteriota bacterium | reverse complement strand
GATTCCTCTCCCCGTCCTCCGATTACTCGACGGTGATGATGACCTTGCCGCGGGCGTGTCCCTCCTCGAGGTACCGAATCGCATCCGGAACCTCGGCGAGCGCGTACCGCCTGTCGATGACGGGCGTGACCTTCCCGGCTTCCATGAGCGCGGCGATCGCGACGAAATCCTGCTTGCTGAGCTTCGCCAGCATCAGGCCCAGCGTCTGGCTCGTGAACCATGACAGCGCGGCGGACTGAATCATGACGCTGACCAGGCTGAGCAGGCGGTAATCCGCCCCCCCGATCATGAGATAGGTTCCACCGGGGTTCAGCACGCGCCGGCACGCGCTCAACGAGTGATTCGTCACGAGGTCGAGTATCACGTCGTACCGACGGCCGCCCGTGGTGAAGTCCTCCCGGGCGTAGTCGATGACGTGGTCCGCGCCGAGCGACCCGACCATGTCTACGTTCCTCGTGCTGCACACGCCGGTTACCTCCGCGCCGAACGCCTTGGCAACCTGCACGGCCAGCGTGCCGACGCCGCCTGACGCGCCGTTGATGAGGACCTGCTGCCCCACCTGAAGCCGTGCCCGATCGCGAAGACACTGCAGGACGGTGCAGGCGGCGACCGGCACCGCGGCGGCCTGCTCGAACGAGACGCCGCCGGGCTTCCGAACCAGCGCCGACCCGGCCGTGCAGACGTACTCCGCGAAGGCCCCGCGGCACGAGCCGAACGCCTCGTCGCCCGCTTCGAACTCGGTGACGTTTCTGCCGACCGCCTCCACCTCTCCGGCCACGTCGACGCCGAGCCGCGTCACCTTCGGCTTGCGCCACCCGAGCATCATGCGGACCACGTAGGGCGCGCCTCTCATGAAGTGCCAGTCGATGGGATTGACGGAGGCCGCCCGCACCCTGACGAGCACCTCGTCGTCGGTCGGGATCGGCTTCTCGATCTCGTCACACCTCAGAACATCGGGCGGGCCGTAGGTGTCGTAGACGATGGCTTTCATGGCGGCTCGATTCTACCGCCGAGCGCGTGACTCCGACTACTCTCCTGGGGCGCCGACTACTCTTCTCGTCCGCCGACTACTCTCCTCGTCCTCCGATTCCTCTTCCCGTCCTCCGACTTGAGCGAAGGCCTGGCGTATACTCGGCGCCATGAACCTGAATGTGTGGCTACCCGTTCTGACGGCGGCACTGGTTCTGGTCTCTGCCTACTACGCGTGGACCGTGCACAAACTGCTCCGCACGACGGAGGAGATGGTGTCGGCGACGAAGGAAATGGTCGAGACCTCGCTCAAGACCTACATCCTGTCCGTCGTACCGCAGGCCGTCTGCCAGACCGTGATCCGCGCTGCGACCGACCCGCAGCCTGCCGGCGGGCCGACCCGACCGTTCGTGGCGGAGACGACGATCACCAATCTCGGGCCGCATCGGCTGCGCCTGACGCGCGTCCGCCTCGAGAGCGATTCCGAGGGGGAACAGGTCCGGCGGTTCGTCGACAAGTGGCTGGTCGCCAGCGAGTCCGAAGTGGTCCGGTTCCCTCTTGGCGAGTCCAACCACATCAAGGTCTTCGTCCATTTCGACGACATCGCGAGCCAGAGCCACGTCGTCATCGCTCAGCAGGCCCCCGGCCAGCCCTGACGGGCACCGCGGCGGGACGCCGGAGTCCTCGGGGAGTGACACCGCGGCGGCACGCTTCGCCGGGTCGGCCGACACGGGATTGGACATCCGGCCCGATTCCTGCTATTCTTGTTGCGTTCCGCTTTGACACCCGCCGCCGACGGCACGCCTCGTGGTATGCCGCTCCCGTCCAGATCAAAGCTACAGGTTGTGCGACTCGATCATCTCACTCAACGAAGCAGACTCGATCGTGCTCACCCAGTACGTGAACGACCATGCGGCGCTGCGTATGCGGCGTTGCGGCGGGCCTCGCATCTACGATCGGTAAGGAGAGACGACGATGGCAATGAACGGCACGATCAAGCGGCTGGTGAGTGAAAAGGGATTTGGGTTCGTGGCTGCCGACGACGGCACCGAGTACTTCTTCCACCAGTCGGCGTGCTCCACCGTCCGGTTCGACGACCTGCGCGAAGGCCAGGCCGTGACGTTCGACAAGGGCCAGGGCCCCAAGGGTCCGCGCGCCGAGAACGTCAAGCCGGTCTAGTCGGCCTGGTACTTGCTCACATCGACCTGGCGAGGCCGTTCCCGCGCGCTGAGCGCCGGACGGCCTCCCTCACACCCCTCGTACGCCCAAGTACTGCTCCTGCAGCGACTTGCCGGGGCATTTCGGGTTCGGTGGCGCGGGACGACACGGTGAACGTGGTGAGGCGCCCCAAAGCGTGGTAGAGTGCCTCAGAGGGATCGATTCTCGACCCCACCAAACTCAGCCGTGCGGGTGGGTTCCCGCCGCCGGCACCGGTCCTGGCGCTCATCCTCGGAGTGCATGTGAAGGATTCGATTCACCCGCTCGTCGCCGTCGTCTGGGACGACGCCAAGGCTACGGCCGTGGTGGAATACGACCTCAACGAGGTCCGAACCCAGTTTCACAGGCCGGCTCGCTACACGACCTACGGCCTCCTGCTCGTGGACGATCAGCAGGGGGTGACGCTGGCGAGCGAAGAGGGTGACGACCACAACCTGCGGGGCCTCAGTTTCATTCCGCGGCAGATGATTGTCGAGGTCGTCGTCCTGGCCCGAAGGCGGATCCGGAAGCCTAACGCCAAGAAACGCCCGGTCGTGGCCTCGTCCGCGGCGCCAGTCGACCCGCCCGACGACGCCAGCGTCGAAGCTCCTCCCAAAGCGTAGCGCCCCCGCGGCACGTCCCAAAGCCTGTAGCGTGAAGCCCGAGTCCGAGTGAGGAACCGGGCAGACCCACCCGTTACCACGGCCTGCCCGGCCTGCACCAACATCAGGATATTGTTGGCGGCGAGCTCGAGAAACCCTTATTCGAACGCCCCTGCGGACTCCCAGCGCTGGCTCGAGAACCGACCCGCCCACTCCGAGTCCAGTCGGCCGGCTACCGCCCGGCCGCCGAGGGGCACCCAATCACGCTGTCCTCGCGGCAGACGATGTGGCAGTGCCACACGTACCCGGGGCCATCTGCCGGTTCGAGGCCGAACAGGCTGGCCGGGACGGTGTCGTCCGCCTCCATGAAGTCATCCGCCCGGCCTGCGCTCCCCGGCGCAGGCTGGGCGAGCGGCCCCTGCAGCAGCGCGCCGGCGGCAATGTTGACGAAAGGCCTCGGTGAGGCCAGCACGTAGCGCTCGTCGGCGGGGCACCCTGGACCGAGTCATGACACATGGGCCGTGGAACGGGCCTCGATTTCTCTCGCGGCCACGACGCCCGCGTCGCTGATGGCGCGCGGATACGGGGCCCCGGGAAACAGCGAGTCGTAGAGGGCCCTGAAAGCGCCCGCATCGAGCCCGTGGCGGCCGACGAACTGGAACTCGACGAAGTGGATGTACTCGGCCGCCTCCATCAGGTTGCAACTCTCCCAGATCTCGGTCGGCGACGAGCCTCTCTCCTCCACCCCGTCCCACCTGGTGTTGTTCACCAGAATCGGCTGAACCAGCCCCGCGAACTTCTCGACCTCGACGAGGACCATCGGCCGCGCCATCTCCGGCGTCATACCGCCCGCTGGCGCGCCCGGTATCGGGTCGGCCAGACGGACCATCGGTTGAGGGATCGTCCGGGCCCTGTCACGGGTCACCGTCCCCGTGGCCGGGTCTATCGCCGGCAGGGACCGGTCACATGGCAGGGCCCGGTATATTCCCTCATCGACGGTGATGCACTGGCGCAGGATTGGGGTCAGCGACACCCGGCCGCCGCCGTATGCCGCGGCCGGGTCGCCGGTCGGCGCTTCAGCCGAGACGGCCAGGCTGTTCGCACCCGGGACGCCGGGCCGGACGTGATACCCCCAGACAAAGATCTCCGCGTCGTACGGCGCGGGCAGCGTGGCGAAGAAACTGAGGGGCTGGACGTCCTGCCTCCTGCCTCCGATGGTCAGCGTGACCGTCGCGTCGAAGACGTCCGGCAGAGCGACGTTCTCGGGCGCGAAGAGGGACGAGCGGCCGAGCGGGAGCGGGACGGTCCCGCTCTCGCACTCGAACTCGGTCGCCGCCATGCCCGCCACGGCGGCCGCCGCACCGAACTTGAGAGCGTCTCTGCTCGTGCTCATCTGGTGTCCCTCGGGCACGTTCCGCCAACCGCCGCGTCGTCGCTGGAGGTGACCTCGGGCCCGACCCGGGAATCCGCGCGACTCCGGATCAGTCGGATAGCACTATTGAGCCGAACCGCCGGCTGAACAATGAGCAGGAAGTACCAGTAGGGCAGGTACCTTAGTACCGGGGGGCGGGAGGGAGAAGTACTACGGTGGGCCGGCGCCCGGGGCCCCTGTCAGCTCCTGGGAAAGAGCCCCAGCGCCACCAGCAGGTTGAGCCGGGCCTGGCGGACGTCGTGGTCGGCGAGGGCCACGGCGATGTCAGCATCCCGCGCCACGCGCTGGGCGTCGATCACCTCGATGTTGGTCGAGGCGCCGACGCGGAACGACACGAGAACGATCTCGACGACCTGGTGAGCCTGGCTCGCAGCATCCCGGGCATAGCCGAGCGCCCGCTCGGTCGCTTCGAGGCCGTCCCGCGCCGTGCGCACGTCCGATCGCGCCTGTCGCGCGGCGGCGCCCTCGGCGATCTTCACCGTCTCGACGTCCACCTGGCGCTGGGCCTTCTGGGCGCTGCGGAATCCGGAGTCGAAAATGGGGACTGACGCGACGACCTGCGCACTCCAGCTGAACTGGCGCTGGAACAGCGTCTGCGGCGCCACCACCTGCGGCGTGAACAGTCCGCCGACCGACGGCAGCCAGTCCTTCCAGCTGTCGCTGAGGATGCGGCCGGCCGCCTGTTCGCGACCTGTGAGGAGCCGCAAGTCGGTACGGGTCGTCGAGAGCGCGCCGACCGCCGCGTCGATCGACGGCGGCACGTCGAGCACCGGCTCGTCGATGAGATCGGCGGCGCCGTCGACGGCCAGCAGGACGCCGAGCGCTTCCTGCGCCTGGTAGAGGTCGCGCTGCGAGGCTTCGACCAGCGCCTCGTCGGAGGACAGCGACTGCTGCGCGCGCAGTTCGTTCAGCCGCGTGCCGGCGCCGGCGGTCCGCCGCTCCTTCGCGTCCTCGTAGTGAGCCCTGGCCACGTCGCGGGCGCTGAGGTCGGCCTGGAGCACCTGGCGCAGCGCGATGATCGCGAGGCAGGCTTGTGCCGTCGAGACCGCCACCTGCTTCCGCACGTCGGCGGCGGAGAGTTCGGCGACGCGCTTCGAGTCCGACGCCTGCGTGCGCAGGGCCCACTGGACCGGCGCGATGAGCGGCGCGGACAGGGTGACTGTCCCCGCCACCTGCGCCCGCGCCTGGACCGTCTCGCCACTGACCGAGGACCCTGTGTTGAGGAACGTCGCGGTGACGCCGCCGACCACGTTCGGCTTGATGACGGAGCTCGCCTGGTTCAGCAGCGCCTGGGCCTTCAGGATGCCCTGCGCCGCCTGCGCCACCGATGGGTTGTGCTCCACGGCCGTCGCGATGGCCTGCGCGAACGTGACTCGCACCATGCCCGGCCGGGACACGGCTGCCGCTGGCGGCACCTGGGCAGCCGGCGCCACCTGCGCCGCCGCCATGGACGGCACGGCCAGGAGGACCAGAGCGAGCACGCCGTCTCTCAGGCCGGTCGGGAGACTACGCATGGTGCTCTCCCCCACTGCCCGCCTCGGGCCGCGCCGCCGATCGAGTGCCTCCGCCGCCGCCGATGCTGCGGACGATGACATACAGGACCGGGATGATGACGACATTCAGCATGGTGGAAAAAAGCATGCCCCCGGCCACCGACGTGCCGACCGAGTGGCGCGAGGCCCGGCCGGCGCCGGTCGCGAACACGAGCGGCATCACGCCCAGGATGAAGGCGAAGGA
>PMKG01000416.1 GCA_003157675.1 Acidobacteriota bacterium | reverse complement strand
ACTTCCGCACGGACTTTGGTGATGAAATCGAAGCCGCCTTCGAGGAGCAACAATCCGACGCGCGCCAGCAGGGAGGACGCGGGCGATCAGCGTGGCTTTGGTTGCTGACAGCGGTCGATACCGTCCGCCTTGCACTAGCGCAGCACTGGGAGCTGCTTCGTCAGGACCTGCGCTTCGGTGTGCGCACCTTCGTGCGCAATCCCGGCTTCACGTCCGTTGTCGTACTTACCCTGGCGCTCGGCACCGGTGCGGTTACCGCGATCTTCACGGTGGTGGACGCGGTGGTCTTCAGGCCGCTCCCGCTGCCGCAGTCCGATCGCCTGGTCCACCTCGAAGTCGTCAGACACGAGCGCGGCGGATTTGCTGGCGGCATGCCCGTGTTTTCGTTTCCGCAGTTCGAGGACGTGCGCGACCAGAACCACGTCTTTACCGGAGTTGCGGCTTACGCCGGTGACGGCGGCGTCACGGCAGCCGGAAGCGACGCGAAGATCGAGATCGGCCACGCTTCGTCGAATCTGTTTCGCATTCTCGGTGTGCGGCCGGAGCTCGGTCGCGGTTTGACGCCTGCGGACGAAAGCGGCCGTGGTCCGCTGGTGGCGGGCATCACGCATCGCACGTGGACATCGGTGTACTCGTTGGATCCGCGCATCCTGGGCCGTGTGTTGACCGAGGCGCGCACAGGCAACGGGTCGGCGCAGCCCGTGATCATCGTCGGCGTCCTGCCTTCCGGATTCCGGTTCCCGTTCTACAATGGCGACACGGACATCGACGCGTGGCTGCTCACGACGCCCGACATGCGCTTCCCGGAGGGCGCCGTGTCACGCGGATCGGCACGATGGAGCGTCGTGGCTCGCCTGAAGCCGGGCGTCTCACTCGAAGCCGCGTCGAAAGACCTCGACAACATCGCCGCGAGGCTGGCCATTGCGTATCCCGAGTACCACGCACACAGCGGCCTGCGCGCGATGTCATTCCACGACCATGTGGTGGGTAGTGATCGCCTTCCACTTCTCTTGTTCCTTGCCGCCGTCGCGTCGCTTCTCCTCATAGCGTGCGCCAACGTCACCAACCTGTTGCTCGCGCGCGGCAGCACGCGCGAACGCGAATTCGCCATGCGCATGGCACTCGGTGCCGGCCGCATGCGCGTGGTCCGCCAGATGCTGACGGAATCATCGCTCCTGGCAGTCGCTGGCGGCATGGCCGGCCTCGGGCTCGCCTTTGCCGGCGTGCGTGCGTTCGTGGCGTTCAGTCCTAGCATGCCGCGGCTGGAGCAGGCAGGCATCGATCACCGTGTTCTCGCGTTTTCGTTCGCATTGATGGTCTTCACCTCGGTTGTTGCGGGCTTCGTCCCCGTCATCCGCTGTTCACGCCGCAGTGTCGTCGAAGCGCTCACTCGGGCTGGTGGCGGTACCACCGCCATGGGCGGCCGACGTCGGTTCCGGCCTGTGGACCTTCTCGTCGTGGCCCAGGTGACTCTTGCCCTGGCGCTGCTCGTGGGCGCCGGCCTGATGGTCACCAGCTTCACGCGCCTCATAGGGGCGGACCTTGGCTTCGAATGGCGTTCGCTGGTCACGGCCGACGTCACCGGCACGTTGTCCCCGCAGGAGAGCAACAGGACGCCGACATGGGCAGAGATCTTCCAGCAAGAGCGCACGACCGGAGTGGTCACGTTGACGGATCGCCAGCGCCGCCGGGCGGCGGTCAACGAGGAGATGGTCCGTCGTATCGCGGCCTTGCCCGGGGTCGAATCCGTTGGCATCGGCACGAACGTCCCGTTCCCGAACGGGCGAAGCAGGAACGGCATCAGGATCGACGCGGCGGCAGCCACCGGGACGGCTCACTTGCTCGCCGAGACTGCGAGTGCCACCCCGGGCTATTTCAAGACGCTGAAGATCCAACTCGTATCGGGACGGCTGTTCGACGACCGAGATCGTGAAGGGGCCCCGCGCGTCGCCATCGTCAGCGAGACGCTTGCCAGGCTGTGCTGGCCTGGCAGGGACCCGCTGGGCCGGCTGGTCGCCATCGGCTCCGCGCCACCCGGTCGCGTGGTCGGCGTGGTCCGCGACAGCTTGCGACAGGGGCCGACCGATGAACCGGCGCCTGATCTCTACTTCCCGTACGCGCAGGATCCACAGTCTTCGAAACTGCTGCTGCGCGCTCGGAACGTATCCCCGGCGCTGAGGACAGCGATCGGGCGCGAAGTGAACCAGGCGGATGCGGGCCTGCACGTGGGGCAACTGCGCGTGGTGGAAGACCTCCTTTGGGAACGCCTGGTGGTCCCGCGCTTCATCACGTTCCTTGTTACTACCTTCGGCGCTTTCGCGCTACTGCTCGCCTTGATCGGGGTCCACGGTGTGCTCGCTTACAGCGTTTCGAGGCGGGGCCACGAAATCGGTATCCGAATGGCCCTGGGCGGGTCGCACGGGCGAGTGATGCGGATGGTGCTCGCCGAGGCGACGCGCTACGCCGTCATTGGCGGCATCACTGGACTCGCGGCGGGCATTGCCGTGGCTCAGGTCGCGAGATCGCTGCTCTTCCGTGTCGCCCCCACGGATCCGACGACACTGGTGGCCGTGTCACTCGTGATGCTGGTAACAGTGCTGGTGGCGGCACTCGGACCCGCGCGCCGGGCAACGCGCATCGATCCGATTGCCTGCCTGCGCCAGGATTGACAGCCGCGGCAGCCCTGAGCCCTGAGCCTTGAGCCCGTTCTCCTTGACACTCCCTCACGCTTCCGGTAATTAAAGCTAATCAGCGGCCTCGCGGCCGCCGGACTGCCGCCCCTCATAACCCTCTGCGCTGCCCGGGATACCGGGCGGCCCGCCGCGAGTCATCAGATGGCTATCATTCGTCCGTTCCGTGCGCTCAGGCCCTCCTCTTCGAACGTCGATCGCGTGTCCGCCGTCCCGTACGATGTCGTCAACACCGAAGAGGCGCGGGCGCTCGCGACCGGCAATCCGCTGAGCTTCCTCCACGTGTCGCGCGCCGAGATCGATCTGCCGCCGGCCACCGACCCGTATTCGCCCGCGGTCTACGAGAAGGCGCTCGAGAACTTCACGACGCTTCGCCGCGCGGCGCCGCTCGTCGTCGAGGACGTGCCGGCCGTGTATTTCTATCGGCTGAACATGGGGAACCACTCTCAGACGGGGTTGGCCGCCTGTTATTCGATCGACGAGTACGACACCGATCTCATCAAGAAGCACGAGAAGACGCGGCGCGACAAGGAGGACGACCGCACGCGCCACATCGGCACGCTCAGGGCGCAGACCGGGCCGGTCTTCCTGACCTACCGCCACACGGCCGCCATCGACGCGGTGGCCGCGCGGGTGACGGCGGGCGCGCCGCTGTTCGACTTCGAGTCGGCCGATAAGGTGCGTCACACGGTGTGGGCCGTCACGGGCGCCGACCTCGAGGCGGTCATCAAGGCGTACGGCGAGCTGCCGTGCCTCTACATCGCCGACGGGCACCACCGGGCCGCGAGCGCNNGGTCGCCCGTCTCCGAGAGCGACGAAGCCAACTGGATGCTGGCCGTCGCGTTCCCCGACAACCAGACGCAGATCCTCCCCTACAACCGCGTCGTGAAGGACCTCGCCGGGAAGACGCCCGAGGCGTTCCTGGCCGAGTTGAAGACGCGCGTCTCCGTGGTCCCCGGCCCGCCGAGCCCGGCGAAGAAGGGGGAGGTGGCGATGTACTTGGGCGGTACGTGGTACACGCTGGGCCTCGAGGTGGCCGTGGGCTCGACCAATGTCGGCAGCACGCTCGACTGCAGCCTGCTGCAGGAGCAGGTGCTCGCGCCCGTGCTCGGCATCGGTGATGTGCGCACCGACAAGCGTATCGACTTCGTGGGCGGCATCCGCGGCACCGCCGAGCTCGAGAAGCTCGTGAACGGCGGCAAGGCGGCGGTCGCGTTCTCCCTGTTCCCCGTCGGCGTCGACGACCTGATGCGGATCGCGGACGCTGGCGAGATCATGCCCCCCAAGTCCACCTGGTTCGAACCGAAACTGCGGGACGGTCTTCTCAGTCATCTCATCTAACCGGGCGTGCCAGAGACGCCGAGGGGTGTACAGCCATGAAAGTGCTCGTTGCTGACAAGTTCGAGAAGAGCGGGATCGAGGGGCTCAAGGCCGCCGGGTGCGAGGTCATCTTCGAACCGGACCTGAAGGACGCCACGCTGACCGAGGCGCTGGGGAAGACGGGCGCCGAGGTGCTCGTCGTCCGATCGACGCAGGTGACCGAACCGATGATGGACGCGGGGAAGCTGGCGCTCATCGTCCGCGCCGGGGCCGGATACAACACGATCGACGTCAAGGCGGCCAGCAAGCGCGGCATCTACGTGTCGAACTGCCCGGGCAAGAACTCCCTGGCGGTGGCCGAGCTGGCCTTCGGGCTGATCCTGGCGCTCGACCGGCGGATCCCCGACAACGTCATCGAGCTCCAGCGCGGCAAGTGGAACAAGAAGGAGTACTCGAAGGCCAAGGGGGTCTACGGGGCCACGCTCGGCATCCTCGGCTTCGGCAAGATCGGCCAGGAGGTCGCGCGGCGCGCCATGGGCTTCGGGATGAACCTCGTGATCTGGAGCGAGATGGGCGTCCGCGTGGACCGCGACGCGATCCCAGTGGACCTGCCGCTGCTGCTGCAGGTGCGGCCCGGGCCGGGCACGCTCATCGAGGAGCGGATCACGGTGGTGAACACGCCGGCCGAGGTCGCCGAGAAGTGCGACATCCTCAGCATCCACCTCGCCTCCAGCCCGCTCACCAAGGGTATCGTCAGCGCCGAGGTGATCGACAAGCTGAAGCCGGGCGCCTACCTGGTCAACACGGCCCGTCCGGACGTGGTGGACTACAAGGCGCTGGCGAAGGCGGTGAAGGAGAAGGGGATCCGCGTCGGCCTCGACGTGTACCCGGGCGAGCCGGCCAGCGCGACCGCCGACTTCACCACCGAGCTCGTCGGCCTGCCGGGCGTGTACGGCACGCACCACATCGGCGCGTCCACCGACCAGGCGCAGGAGGCGATCGCCGGCGAGACGGTACGGATCGTGAAGACGTTCAAGGAGACCGGCAAGGTCCCCAACGTCGTGAATCTTGCCAGGAAGTCGGCGGCGAAGTTTTCGCTCATCGTGCGCCACGGCGACAAGCCGGGCGTGGCGTCGTGCATCTTCGGCAAGCTCGCGGCCGCCGGGATCAACGCGCACGAGACCGAGAACATCATCTTCGAGGGTGGCGGGGCCGCCATCGCCCGCGTCAACATCGACAAGCAGCCGCCGGCCGAGCTCCTGGAGTCGCTCAAGGGCTGCCCGGGCATCCTGGAGGTCGGCGTCGTCGAACTTGCGGGATAGCTAAGACCGGCTTGCGTCTTACGGCCTGCGGCTTGCGGCAGTGTCACGCGTGACGATGCCGCAAGTCGCAAGCCGCGGGCCACGAGCCGAGGTCATTCATTCTGTCATTGAGGAGACTATGTCCATGGCAACGACCACCCGAGTGTTCAACTTCGCGGCGGGACCCGCCGTCCTGCCGCTGCCCGCTCTCGAGGAGGCGCAGCGCGACCTGGTGGCCCTCCCGGGCGTCGGCATGTCGGTGCTCGAGATCAGCCACCGGTCCAAGACGTTCGAAGCGATCATCGGCGAGTGCGAGGCCAACATCCGCAAGCTGGCCGGCATCCCCGACAACTACCACGTGCTGTTCCTCCAGGGCGGCGCGACCACGCAGTTCTCGATGGTGCCGATGAACCTGCTGCCGTCCGGCTCGTGGGCCGATTACATCGTGACCGGCGCCTGGTCGTCGAAGGCGGTGAAGGAGGCCAGGAAGGTCGGCGCGGTCAACGTCGCGTTCGACAACAAGGCCGACAACTACGTCCGGATCCCGAAGAAGGACGAGCTGAAGCTGACGCCGGGCGCCGCCTACGTCCACGTCACGACCAACGAGACGATCCACGGCGTCGAGTTCCACACGCTGCCCGACTTCGGCGACGCCACCGTCGTGGCCGACACCTCGTCGCACATGTTCAGCCGGCCGATCGACGTCACGAAGTACGGCCTCATCTATGCCGGCGTCCAGAAGAACCTCGGCCCGGCTGGCGCGACGCTCGTCATCGTCCGCGACGACCTGG
>PMKG01000446.1 GCA_003157675.1 Acidobacteriota bacterium | reverse complement strand
GCTGGCCGACGCGGTGAGGCATGCCATCGGGCGCGGCGAGAGGTTCCGGGTGGCTCCGGTGCGGGCGGGCGTCCTCGACCTGTCGCAGCGCGCAGATATCCCCGCCGTCGCCAGCCGGCTCTCAGGCGTGCAGGTTCGGCTGTGAGCGCGGCGGCGCTGCCTCTCGTGCGCGCCGCGCTGGGTGCCGCGGGCGCCGGGCCGGAGACCTGCGCGTGGTTCGTGCCCGGGCGCATCGAGGTCCTCGGAAAGCACACCGATTACGCCGGCGGGCGCAGCCTCGTCTGCGCGGTCGAACAGGGATTCGTCGTCGCGGCCGCCCCGCGCGACGACGGGGTGGTCCGCGTCATCGACGTGGCGGGGGGCGGGCAGGCCGAGCTGCGCTTGGCGGGCGACGGCGATCCCGTCCCATCCGGCTGGGTGCGCTACCCGGCGACGGTCGTCCGCCGGGTGGCCAGAAACTTCCCGTCGGCCAGCCGCGGCGCGGACCTCGCGTTCCTGAGCGACCTGCCTCCGGCCTCGGGGATGAGCAGCTCGAGCGCGTTCATGGTGTCGGTCTTCTTCGCGCTTGCGACCGTGAACGGTCTCGAGCAGGAGGACGCCTACCGGCGCGAGATCGCCTCGCCCGAGGACCTCGCCGGCTACCTGGCGACGATCGAGAACGGCCACAGCTTCGGGGCGCTGACCGGCGACGGCGGCGTCGGCACCTTCGGCGGAAGCGAAGACCACACGGCCATGCTCTGCTGCCAGGCAGGCCAGCTGAGCCAGTACGCCTTCTGCCCGGTCCGACGCGAGCGCCAGGTACCATGCCCGCCAGGCCGGCGGTTCGTCGTGGCGGTGAGCGGCATCAGGGCCGAGAAGACAGGCGCCGCCAAGGAGGCGTACAACCGGGCGTCGCTCGCCGTGCGGGCCATTGTCGATCTCTGGCGCGCCGCGTCCGGGCGGGAGGAAGCCTCGCTCGCCGACGCGGTGGAGCGCGCGGGGGCGGCGGAGGTGCGCGGCGCGATCGAGCGGTCCTCGGTCGACGGTTTCACGACCTCGGCGCTGCTCGACCGCTTCGACCAGTTCGTCGCTGAGAGCACGGAGATCATCCCCGCGGCGGCCGAGGCGCTGGCGGCAGGGGAAACGGCCCGGTTCGGCGCGCTCGTCGATACCTCGCAGACGCTCGCCGAACGGCGTCTCGGCAACCAGGTCCCGGAGACGGTCGCGCTCGCCAGGCTCGCGCGCGAGCACGGCGCGGAGGCCGCTTCTGCGTTCGGGGCGGGCTTCGGCGGCAGCGTGTGGGCCCTGGTGCCGGACGGGCGCGTCGAGGCCTTCGCGCGGGGATGGGAGGGCGCCTATCGCCGCGCGTTCCCGCGCGCGCAACCGTCCTTCCTGGTGACCCGTGCCGGTGCGGCGGCGTCGAGATTCTAGGCGTGCCGATCGAGTCGCACGCCGCGTGCCGGAATGAGTCAGAATCTACTGTGGAGGTCGTTGCATGGGGTTGAGAGTCGGGATCGTCGCCGTCGCGCTGTCGCTCGTGATGGGAGCTCCCGCGCGCGCGCAGCAGGGCGACCTGGCGCGCGTCCGCGACGCGGGCACCGTGCTCAGCGAGATCATGGAGGCGCGTGACAGCGGCATTCCGCGGTCCGTGATGGACAAGGCGGAGGGGATCGCGATCTTCCCAGGCGTCATCCGGGTCGGGTTCGTGATCGGCGGGCAGTTCGGACACGGCATCATCTGCGTGCGCGATGCGGATACCGGGGCGTGGTCGGCGCCGGCCTTCCTGAAGATCGTCGGCGGCAGTTTCGGCGCGCAGATTGGCGGCCAGTCGACCGATCTGATCCTGGTGATCCAGAGCCGGCTCGGCGTGCAGCGCCTGCTCAGCAACCAGTTCAAGATCGGCGGAGAAGCGTCGGTGGCCGCGGGCCCGGTGGGCCGGCTGGCCGAGGCATCGACGGATATCCAGTTGCGCGCCATGATCCTGAGCTATTCGCGGACGCGTGGCCTCTTTGCGGGCGTCGCGCTGAACGGGTCCACGCTGGCCGAGGATCGGGACGCCAACCGGCGGGTGTACGGCAAGGACCTGGGAAGCCGGGACGTGCTCGGCGAGCCCTCGACACGCACCGACCTCGCCGAGCCGATCGTCAAGCTGCGGAACGCCCTGAAGCACTATGCGCGGTAATCTCCCGTCGCCTGGCGCGCGCCGCGCGGGCGTGCGCCGGGACAGCTCTCTCGATGAAGCCTCTCAAGATCGGCATCAGCGGCGTGCGCGGCGTCGTCGGCGAGACGTTCACGCCAGAGCTCGTCGTCGGCTTCGCGCAGGCCTTCGGCACCTACCTGGGGCCGGGCCGGGTGCTCGTTTGCCGTGACACGCGGCCGTCCAGCCCGATGGTCCTGCCGGCCGTCGTGGCCGGCCTGCTCGCGACCGGCTGCGACGTCGTCGACCTCGGCATCTGCCCGACGCCGAGCCTCCAGCTCGCGACGCCGTGGCTGGGCGCCGACGGCGGGATCTCGATCACCGCGGGCCACAATCCCGTGCAGTGGAACGCCCTCAAGTTCGTCAGGCGCGACGGGCGCTATCTCTCGCCGGACCAGTCGGAGGAGCTGCTCGACCTCTACCATCAAGGACGCTTCGAGAAGGCGACATGGGACCGGATCCCGACGCGCGTCGAACAGGGCGAAGCGATCTCCCACCACCTCGACACCCTGGCGGCCGGCTTCGACATCGAGGCGGCCCGGGCGCGCCGGCTGAGGGTGGCCGTCGACTGCTGCAACGGGTCCTGCTCGGTGCTCGCGCCGCGGTGGCTCGACATGCTCGGGTGCGAGGTGCTCGCGACGAACGACGACCCGGACGCTCCGTTCCCGCACACGCCCGAACCGCGGCCGGGCACGGCGGTGCAGGTGCGCGCCGTCGTCAAGGCTGGCCGCGCGGACCTCGGGCTGGTGCACGACGCCGACGGCGAGCGCCTCTCGCTCGTGGACGAGAGGGGCCGCGCGCTGTCGGAAGAGCTGACGCTGGCCCTCTGCGTGGACATCGTGCTTCGCGCGCGCGTCGGCACCGTCGTCACCAACGTGTCGACGACGATGGCGATCGAGCGGATCGCGTCGCGGTACGGGGCGCGCGTCGTGCGCACACCGGTCGGTCAGACCTATATCTCGGAGGCGATCGTTGAGCACGGCGCGGTCATCGGTGGAGAAGGGAACGGATCGGTCGCCGTGCCGCGCGTCCAGGCCTCGCACGACAGCGCGGCCACGACGGGCCTCATCGTCTCGCACATGGCGGCGACCCGGATGCCGCTGTCGGCGATGGTGGACGAGCTGCCGCGCACGGCGATGCTCAAGGAACGGGTGGCCATCGATCCGAGCGTGATCTTCTCGGTCCTGCAGGGGTTCCGGGACGCCGTCCAGGACGAGCCGGGGACGGCCGTCGATCTCGCCGACGGCGTGAAGGTGGTGTTTCCCGACGGCTGGGTGCACGTGCGGGTGTCGAATACCGAATCGATGATTCGCCTCATCGCCGAAGCCGACACGGCCGGGCGCGCGGCGGACCTGATGAACTGGGGACGACACCGGCTGGGGCGGTAGCCCGGGCCGTGGTGCTATGCGAGCGATACCGAGCCTCAAGATCAGCATCTCCGGCGTGCGCGGCATCGTGGGCGACTCGCTGACGCCCGAGCTGCTGACGCGGTTCTCGCAGGCGTTCGGGACCTACCTGGGTTCCGGAGCGATCGTCGTCGGCCGGGACACACGGACGTCGGGCGAGATGGTCCGGCAGGCCGTCGTCGCGGGTTTGATGTCGGCCGGCTGCCGCATCGTGGACGCCGGCATTTGCCCGACGTCAACCGTGCAGTTCCTCGTGCGACGCCTGCGCGCCGCCGGCGGGATCGCCATCACCGCCAGCCACAATCCGCCCGAGTGGAACGCGCTGAAGTTCGTCGGCCCGGACGCTCTGTTCCTGAGCGCCGCCCGCGGTCGCGAGCTGCTCGACATCTACTATCAGGGCGATTACACGAAGGTGAGGAGCCCGAGGGTTCGCAAGGTCGAGGCGATGCCGGGGGCGCTCGACCTCCACGTGGCCGCCGTCGTCGAGGCGCTCGGCGCGCTGGCGTCCGGGGACCAGCGGGTGCGCGTCGTGCTCGACGCCTGCAACGGGGCCGGGTCCATCGTCGGGCCCCGGCTGCTCGAGGCGCTGGGCGCCGAGGTCATCGGGATCAACACGACACCCGACGGGCGGTTCGCGCGCTCGGCCGAGCCGACGCCAGAGAACTTGGCCGCGCTGTGCGCCGCCGTTCGGGAACACCGCGCGGACGTCGGGTTCGCGCAGGACATGGATGCCGATCGCCTGGCGATCGTCTCGGAGCGGGGCGTGGCGGTGGGGGAGGAGAGGACGCTGCTGCTGGCCGTCGAGCAGGTCCTCGCGAAGACGCTCGGGGCCGTTGTCGCCAACCTGGCGACCACCCATGCCCTCGAGCTGGTGGCGGGCCGGTTCGGGTGCGCCGTCTACCGAACGAAGGTGGGCGAGGCGAACGTCACCGAAGGGATGCTGCGCTACAAGGCCGTCATCGGCGGCGAGGGCAACGGGGGCGTGATCTATCCGGCGATCAACTTCGCGCGGGACAGCCTGGTGGGCATGGGCCTCGTGCTCCATCGGCTCGCGGCGTCGGGCCGGACCGTGTCGGAACTGGTGGCGGCGCTTCCGCCGCGCGAGATGGTCAAGATCCAATTCCCCTGTCCCTCCCAGCGCCTCGCCGAGCTGGTGCGGAGGGCCCGGCATCACTACGCGGACTTCCCCCTCGACCTTCGAGACGGCGTGAAGGTGACGCAACCCGGGGGCTGGTTCATCCTGCGCGGATCGAACACCGAACCCGTCGTGCGGGTCGTGGCGGAAGCGGCCGACGAGGCCTCGGCGCGCGCGCTCGCCGAACGCGTTCGTGATCAGGTGACACAATGGCTGGCTTGAGGAAGGACCCTGCGATGGCGTGGAAACGAGCTGTCCTGGTGGGATTGCTGGTACTGGCTTGTGCCGGCTCTTTGGGCTCGGCTGTCGCGAAGGCGGATTCGGGACCGCGGAGCCTTCTGATGCCGGCGCCAGCGAGCTGGTCGTTCGAGCCGTGGACCCTGTCGCTCGACGCGCGCTTCGGCGTGAGAATCGAGGGACGCGCGGACCCGCGCCTTCAGCACGGCGTCGAACGACTGCTCGTCCGGCTCACGAAGCTGACCGGCATTCCCATCGTCCGCTCGGGATCCAGGCCGATGCTGACCGTCGTGTGTCTGCGAGCGCGGCCAGGGACGCAGAAGGNNGACCGTCGTGTGTCTGCACGATCGGCCGGGGCCGCAGAAGGCGATTGAGGACGAGAGTTACACACTGCGCGTCGCGTCTGACGGCGCAGTGCTGCGCGCGCCGACCGTCTACGGCGTGCTCAGGGGTCTCGAGACGTTCTTGCAACTGGTCGAGCAGACGCCCGCCGGATTCGTGGTGCGTGGGGCGACGATCGAAGACCGCCCACGCTTCCCGTGGCGCGGGCTGCTCATCGACGTCTGCCGCCACTGGATGCCGGTCGAGGTGATCGAGCGGAACCTCGACGCGATGGGGGCCGTCAAGCTCAACGTTCTCCACTGGCACCTCTCCGAAGACCAGGGCTTCCGCGTCGAGAGCCGCGTGTTCCCGCGGCTGCAGGGGATGGGGTCCGACGGGCTCTATTACACG
>PMKG01000137.1 GCA_003157675.1 Acidobacteriota bacterium | reverse complement strand
AACGGCGACATCGTCGAGATCGTGACGCAGTCCCGGCACACGCCGAGCCGCGACTGGCTGCCGTTTGTCGTCACCTCGAAGGCGCGCAACAAGATCAAGCACTTCCTCGAGGGGGAGGAGAAGGCCCGGGCCGTCGACCTCGGCCGCCGCCTGATCGAGAAGGAGCTCAGGCGCTTCGACCTCAACACCAAGACGCTGCTCTCGGACCCCGAGCTGCAGCGCGCCACCACCGCGTCGGGGATGCAGAAGATCGACGAGATGCTGGCCGCCGTCGGGTTCGGCCGGCTTTCGGCCCGGCAGGTCCTCGACAAGCTCGTGCCGGCCGAGGACCTCAAGGAGCGGCCGACGACGGGCGTCGTGTCCGCCGTGCGGCGGGCGCTCTCGGGCGACCGGGACCGGATCAAGGTGCGCGGCGCCGACGACATGCTGGTCGTCCGCGCCCGCTGCTGCAATCCGATCCGCGGCGAGAAGATCGTCGGCTACATCACCCGCGGCAAGGGGGTCTCGGTCCACTCGGTGAACTGCCCGAACGTGACCAACCTGCTCTACACGGCCGACCGGCGGATCGAGGTCGAATGGGACCGGGACGAGGACCAGGGGGGCTACACGGTCGACCTCACGCTCTCGGTCGAGGATCGCAAGGGGCTGCTGGCCGAGATCAGCTCGAAGATCGCCGACGACAACACCAACATCACCAGCATCGAGGCGAAGACGCACGAGGGCCACCTCGATCACATCGACATGACGATCGAGATCCGCGACGTGAAGCACCTCGACAAGGTGCTCAAGTCGCTCCGAAAAGTGGCGGGGGTCTTGGGAGTGGAACGGGCGGCCCGGTGACGGGGAACTGAGACAGCGGCAGTGTCTCGAGTCGAACGAGTGGCCGCGGTTCGGCGAGACTCGGAATCGCGGCCGCTCATACAGCGATCTGGCAAGCTGGAAGCTTGGCGAGTTCGCGATCGGCATGGTCTGAAGATCGTACTTCGCACGATCGCACGATCGTAGTTGGAGGGACTGTCTGGGTTGCGTCAGCCCAGATAGACCACCGCGTCGATCTCGACGCGGACGTCTTTGGGCAGGCGCGAGACCTGCACGGTCACCCGCGCCGGCGCAGGGGAGCTGAAGAACTTCCCGTACTCCTCGTTGAGCGCCGGGAAGTCGTTCATGTCCGCCAGGTAGACCGTCGTCTTCACGACGAGCCCCAGCGAGCCGCCCGCCGCCGCCACGATCGCGCGCAGGTTCTCGAGCACACGCCGCGCCTGGGCGCGGACGTCGCCCTCCACCACGGCCCCGGTGGCGGGGTCGAGCGGGATCTGACCCGACACGAACAGGAACTCGCCGGCCCTGATGGCCTGGGAGTACGGACCGATGGCCGCCGGCGCGGCCGGCGTCGAAATGGCCTGCGGCATACGCCTACGCCGCCTTGATGACCTTGCCCGAGCGGATGCAGCGCGTGCAGACGCGCAGGCGCTTGGTGCCGCCGCCAACCGCCGCGTGGACCGTCTGGAGGTTCGGCTCGAACCGCCGGTTCGTCACGTTGTGCGCGTGGCTGATATTGTGCCCGTACACGGGACCCTTGCCGCAGATTTCACACCGCTTCGCCATACTCTGCTTCCTGAAAAGAAACCGCTTCCGGCCGTCAGTGCCTCGAACCGCCGAGACGCAAGCCCCCTATTATAGCAGACCTCGGCCTGGTCTAACCCGCGGCAGCGGGCCGTCCTACGGTTTGACGAGCAGCGGCTGCGGCGGCCCGACCCGGGGCCGCCCCGCCTCGGCGTCCTCCCGCCGGTTCGCGCGCGCCGCCGCGATGAACCGGCCGACGATGCCGAGCGCCGTGGCCGGCCCGTCGTCCACCATCGTCCGCGCCCCGCGCATGCCGCTCTCGAGGTGCCGAAGCACGACTGCCGCGTCGCGCTCGAGGCGCCTGGTCGTCGCGGCGTCAGCCTCGGCCACGAGGCTGGCCAGGAAGGCCTTCGCGTCGGTCACGAACCGCTGTGCCGGCAGCGACTGCGGCCGGTGTTCGTAGATGAGCCCGCGGTCGGCCGTCTCGTGAGTGGCCGCCAGCGCGGCGGCCCCGTCGGCCACGTCGTCATCCCGGAGATTCAGGAGCGGGTCGGCGTGCAGCCCGGCCACGAAGCTCAGCAGCGCCAGGAAGAGTTCCGACTGCGCCTCGGTCAGCCCGTCTCGCATTGCGATCACGAATGCCAAATCCAGCTCCTGCTGGCGGCGGACGCTCGCCGGCGGATGAGCTTGCGCCGCGACCAGGTAACCGCAGTCCGGCGGACAGTTGATTTCCACCTGGCGCTTGGACCCGCAGCAGACGGCGCAGATGGTCCGGCCGAGCGCCGGGCACTGTCGTCGGGCGCGACGCTGCCGACAGAGAGGGCATGACATGAATGCCAGCTTCGCATAGCCAGAGCCCTCGGGCAAGTCGCCGGCCGCCAGCCGGCGGGAGATGACCCAATTCCGCCACAGCAGGCGAGGCACAAATGGGACACCGGGAAAGTCCAGAATTGTCCCTTGATGGGGACGTCAAGAAAACTCTCCTGCCGAAGAACCGGATGTCTAGAACCGGCGTCTAAATGAGCATCGACGGGAGCGCGGCCTCGACCGTCGGTTGTTGTAGGCGGTAACGAATTGCAAAACGGAGTGTTACGCTCGTCGTTCCCACGGGGTTCGGTTGGCAGGCAGTGAAGATCTTACACGGATTGGCGATACGGGTCGGTGCAGGAACAGCAGGATTCGACTGGCAGACGGGGATGGCCAGCAGAAATATGGCACGAGCGAAAATGGCAGTTTATTTGCATAACGGCTCGTGCTAACATAGCGGCTCCCAAAACGGGCCGACGCGGTAGGAAGGAGCGTCAGCGCCATGGCAACCACAGCGAAGAAGCGCAAGATGAACACCGAACGCTACACCACCCTCAAGCAGATGCTCGAGGATCGCAAGCGTCAGATCGTCAGCCAGCTGCACGACAAGATCCGCGACGTTCGCACCGAGAACGAATCGGGGAAGATGAGCAACGTGCTGGATCAGGGCGAGAGCTCCGAGGCCGGGATCCAGGAGGACATCGAGTTCGCCTTGATTCAGATGAAGTCCGAGACGCTCAACAGGATCAACGAAGCGCTCGGCCGCCTCGAGGAAGGCGCCTACGGCAACTGCTTCGAGTGCGGGGAGGAAATCGCCCCGCAGCGCCTGCGCGCCCTCCCGTTCGCGGTCCGCTGCCGCGAATGCGAGGAGGCCCGCGAGACCGCGCAGCGGCGCGAGCGGCTGGCCGCCCAGCGGCAGTCGTCCTCCGCGCTGTTCTTCGATTCTGCCAATTGACGACCGGACCCGCTGGCGGGACGGGGGCCACGTCCGGCCCCTCCCGCCCGGGCAGGCGCCCTGCAGCGGCCCGGCCGGCGACGGAGCAGCCCGCAATGAGCGATCAGCCCGAAGAACCGGTGTTCGGTGATGCTTCGGACGGCGAGCGGGCGCCGTCGATTCCTCCGGAGTTGCCGGTCCTGCCGCTCCGCGACACGGTCCTGTTTCCCAACTCCTTCATGCCCCTCGCGGTGGCCCGCGAGAGTTCCGTCCGGCTGATCGACGAAGCCATCGGGGGCGGCAAGCTGATCGCGGTGTTCACGCAGCGCGACGCCGCGCTGGAGGAACCCGGCGAAGACGACCTCTACAAGGTCGGCACGGCCACGCACATCCACAAGATGTTCAAACTGCCCGACGGCAGCCTGCGGCTGATCGTCCAGGGCCTGGCGCGGATCCACCTCGACGGCCTCGCGTCCACCGAGCCGTACCTGCGCGGGCAAGTGCGCAAGGCGGAAGAACGGTCGAAAGACGAAGACCGCCTGGAAATCGACGCGCTTCAGCGCAACATCAAGACGAACTTCCAGCAGGTCGTGTCGCTGTCTCCGCTGCTGTCGGACGACCTGCAGACGCTCGCGCTCGGCATCACCGAGGCGGGCCGTCTCGCCGACTTCATCGCGTCCAGCCTGAGCACCATCGGCACGCCCATCAAGCAGGAGATCCTCGAGACGCTGGACCTGCGGGAACGGATGTCGAGCCTCAACCGGATCCTGATCAAGGAGCTCGAGGTGCTCGAGCTCGGATCGAAGATCCAGTCCGAGGTGCAGTCGGAGGTCGGCCGCAACCAGCGC
The DNA here is from genome assembly GCA_003157675.1 of Acidobacteriota bacterium. Taxonomy (GTDB): domain Bacteria; phylum Acidobacteriota; class Vicinamibacteria; order Vicinamibacterales; family Fen-181; genus FEN-299. Next base: position 255 of record PMKG01000137.1, on the reverse strand, counting down.
GAATACTTCCTGCGCNNCTGCGCGAGAAGATCGAAGCGGCCGGCATGCCGGAGATCGTGAAGAAGGAAGCGGTGCGGGAACTCGATCGCCTGGCCAAGATGCCCGTGGCCGCGGCCGAATACACCGTGTCGCGCACGTACATCGACTGGCTCGTCACGCTGCCCTGGACGAAGCGCACAGAGGAGACGATCGACCTCGCGCACACGAAGGCCATTCTCGACGCTGCCCATTCGGACCTGGAGAAGGCCAAGGACC